>JAJFJX010000442.1 GCA_021773655.1 Panacagrimonas sp. | reverse complement strand
GTCACCGGCTTCGAGCATCTGATCCCGTCCGTCGAGTTGCCGGACGCCGATGACCGGCATGTGGTGGCCGCCGCCATCCACGGCGGCGCGAGCCTGATCGTGACCTTCAACCTGAAGGACTTCCCGCCGGAACGGCTCAAGCCCTACAACCTGACCGCCCAGCACCCGGACGACTTCATCTTCGACCTACTGGATCTGCACGCCGCCCGGGTTTGCGAGGCGGCCGCCAACCATCGCCGATCGCTGAAGAGCCCGCCCAAGACGACGGACGAGTACCTCGACACCCTGCTCAAGCAGGGTCTGACGCAGACCGTTGGCCAGTTGCGGGAGTGGAAGGTGGCGATCTGAAGGACGCGGGTTCGATTCCCAATCCGGGAATTGAAATGGCGCGGGAAAACAGACGAGGTTGAGCGACCTTTTCGGGCACCAATCAGAGCGAAAAACCTGCTTGATGGTCCATGGCCGAAGGGCGTACTGACAGGCTTTTCGATCGAGTTCGCAGCGGTTCGCAGCAGCCCGCAACGCTTCGATTCCGTACTTTCAATAGTCGTTTGATGCGGGGTACCACCCCACCACCAATACTGAAGCCCCAACTGTTATCAGTTGGGGTTTTTTCTTGCCTGTTTGCGCGGGTTCCCGCGTGTTGTTGGGGGTTCCTGCGGAAGCCTGCGGACTTCGCCAGCCGCCCGAATTGGCCGTTCCGGGCCACATTCCACTCTCTCCTGGCCATTCCTCGCTCCGACCTCGCTCCCTGGAACTGGCCCGAAGTCCGCAAAGGCCGCAACGCAGGCCCATACAGATCAAAGGGTTGCGCGCGGACGAATCAAGCGGTTGGATTGCAGCATTGGCTACCGGAGTGGGCAAACGTCCCTAGCGCAAAGCCAGCAGTCTTACCGTGCGTTCTATTCGATCTGGTCAAACAGTTTCTGCGCAGCGAGCCTGGCAGCGGCGTCTTGCGCCGGGGCAAGCGGTTCAAGATCTATCCCGTCACGACCTGCGACATAGGCTGGACCACCGACGTCATCGTCGTAGTCCGAACCGTCTTCGTTGATGGCGTAGTGCGCGTCCCGAGTCAGATCCGTTCCGACCAACTGCGAGAGGTACACCCACGTCCAGCATCGCTGTAGGTCACCTTGATCGTGTTCCTCAATGAGCTGGAGCATGGCGTCCGTATCTCCCCTCTCGGCAGCCAGCGTCAGCCAATGCTTGGCGTCTGAAGTGCGGCCCATGCGTTCTGCGATCGCCGCAATCGCTGCTGGGTCAGCATCGACGCCGTGGCGCGACTGCTCGAAGAAGGACGGATCGTCAAATCGATCCGCCAAGTCGAGAAGTGCATCCTGATTCCCCAGTCGACTGGCCTCCCTCAGGTGCCGCGAGTACTTCTCGGCTTGAGCGAGACGAGCCTCGTGGGCTTCGGCCCACTCCTTTTCCACCCCCGTCAGGACACGGCCCTGCTGCCCCTGGGAGTACCAATAGGAACTTCCAGCGTCCGGGTCGTCTTCATCGTCAGGGGCGTGTATCAGCGCCAGCGCGTAGTGAGCCAGGGCATTGCCCTTACTAGCCGCCTCAGCCAATCCATCTAGAAGGATCGGTCCGAACGCCTCGTCGGTAGGGTCGAATAGCTCATCCTCGTCGTATTCGATCTCTTCGTCTTGGCTGGACGACTCCCCTCTCAGGCGACTGACCAATGACGAGATGCTGGCGACACCGATCTGGCGCTCTGCCAGGAAAGATTCCAACGCCGACGACGCCAGAATCACGGTGTCAGGTTGATACCCAAGCTCGATGCAACGCCGCTTGATGAGCGCACTTTGCGGGACCACCCGCCGGTCGTTCTGGCGAAGTTCCGTGAGCACGGTGTCAACGCCAAACGCGGCGTGAGAGTTGAAGCCGAAGGAAGCTGCCAACAGCTCGTAGACGTGGGCTCGCTTGAATGAGCCACCAGTGCTGGCCTGAATGTGCTGCTGCGCGGAATACGCGAGTTCTTTGATTGTCATGACAAACCTTTCCTCAATGCCACGCCGATTTCGGGTCAGGCGCACACGTTTAAGTCCCCGACGACGAGGCTCAAAGAGAGGTTTTCAGTGACAGTGAGGCAACGCCTTTTTTTACTCGTGTGCAAGTAAGGTGGGCACCTGGGACAATTTTACCCCTGTGCCCCCGCTCGGTCTACATGAGCCTGGCCCGCTGCTCATCCCACAGCGCTGGCGGATCAACCGCCAGATCAAACAGCGTGACGTGGTTCGGCAATGCGTCGTCCAGGATGGCGGCCACGATGTCGGGTGCCAGCGTGGTCAGGTTGACCATCCGGCTGACGTAGCTGTTGTCGATTCCTTCCCGCACGCCAATTTCCTTCAGTGACTTTGCTTCCCCCGACTCCAGCATGGCCAGCCAGCGGTGGCCCCTGGCCAGCGCCAGTTGGATGGAGGTCGGTGCTACGTCCCACGGTCTAACCGGCGCGGTTTCGCGGTTTGGCAAGGTGACCAGCTTGCGGCCGCTGCGGCGTTTGATCTGGATCGGCACGGACAAGGTCAGCCTGCCGTCGCTGGTCTGCAGGATGTCGGGCTCGCCGGTCTTCTGGATACGGGTATCACTCATTGCTCGATAGGCTCAGAAAGCAGACGAAGCTGAGCGGTCTTTCCGGCTACCAATCCGGGCGATAATCCGTTTGCTGCTAGTCCACGGCCGATGGCCGTACCGGCAGGCTGGTTGTACGAGGTGCTGCCGACGCAGCCGGCGCATTGACCAGCCTCGAATTACCCTCTCCCGCACAGGCCCGTCGGCGCGCACAAGCTTTTCCAATGCGCGAAGCGAACCCCTTCAAGCCAAATCTGGCGACACCGCATCCCAGCGCAGACTGATCATGGTGCCATTCGGCGGATGCCCGGCCAGCGAGTCGCGGGTCGCGCACGCTTACAGGCCGAGCGCGATCCAGCGCACCGGGTCGCCCGTTGCCGACGATCCGGATGCCGCGGCAATCCACGCCAGTGCGTCGGCGCTGGCCAGGTTGCTGAGCATGTGCGAGGCCTGCTGGCCCTGTGGATGCAGTGCGATCTGACCACCCGCGTCGACTTCCGTGCGTACGCGCAGCCAGGTGTCGCGTTCGGCGTCGGCCCGCACCGGCGCGGCGAGTCGACCGTGCCGGACCTGCGGCCCGACCTGCACCTGGCCCTCCAGCCGGTCCAGCGCGCGGCGCACGAAACTGGCCAGGTTGACCAGCACCGAGGCCGGGTTGCCCGGCAGGCCCATCAGCAGCGACGCGCGGTGCCGCGCCACGTACAGGGGCTTGCCCGGCTTCTGCGCCACCTTCCAGAAGATCCGCTGCGCGCCCAGGGCCTCGGCTTGCGCCAGGATCAGGTCGCGATCACCGACCGACACGCCGCCACTGGTCAGCACCAGATCGGAGTCGGCAAAGGCCGCCTGCAGGGCGTCGCGCACCGCGCTTTCGGTATCCGCCACGGACGCCACCCGCGGTGGTGGATACCCGGCCTGTCGCAGCCAGCTTGCGATCAGCGGTCCATTGGCGTTGTAGACCTCGCCGGGTTGCAGGGGCCGGCCGGCGTCGATGACCTCGTCGCCACTGACCAGCACGGTGATCCGCGGCGCGGCAAAGACTTCCACCTCGGCCACGCCGGCCATCGCCAGCATCGCCAACTGCCCGGCGCCCAGACGCTGGCCGGCCGCCATCAGTGGCGCGCCGGCGTGCAGTTCCTCGCCCCGGCGGCGCAGGTCCTGGCCGACCGCGGTCGGTCGCAGGATGCGCACCGCGACATCGCCTTGGCGCTCGGTCCACTCCTGGCGCACCACCGTGTCGGCACCTTGCGGGATCAGGCCGCCGGTATAGATGCGGCAGGCCGTACCGGGCGCCAGGCGCGGTAGCTGCACGTGCGGTCCGGCCGCCACCGTGGCGCCCAGTTCCAGCCGCGCTGGCAGCGCGCCGACATCGGCGGCGCGCAGGGCGTAGCCGTCCATGGCGCTCTGGTCGAAAGGCGGCAGATCGCAGAGCGCGGCAACGTTTGCGGCCAGGACCCGGTTGAGCGCCTGCGCCAGCGCAAGGCGCTGCACCGGCAGCGGCGTGATGGCGCCATCCAGGAGCGCAAACGCCTCTTCGACGCGCAGCAGGCTCACTCGTAACCGCCCTCGTGCGGGCGCAGGGTGCGGCACACATCGAGCAGGTGGATCAGGCCGGGCAGCACTGCGGCCAGGGTTTCCTCGGCGCCGCGCCGCGACCCCGGAAAGGTGGCGACGAAGCTCGATCCGGCCAGTCCCGCAACTCCGCGCGACAGCATCGCGTAGGGCGTACGCGACTGGCCGAAGGCCCGCGCCGCCTCCATGAAGCCCGGCAGCGGCGTGGTCAGCAGCGGCTCGATCACCTCCACCGTGCAGTCACGCGGGCCCAGGCCGGTGCCGCCGACGGTGATCACGCAGTCGGTGTGTTCGGCGATGAGTTGCTCGACCCGCGCGCGAATCCTTGCCGGGTCGTCGGGCAGGATCTCGTAACTGGCAATGTCGAAGCCGGCTGCGGCGAGGCGGTCACGTACCGCGGCGCCGGCGGTGTCGGGCTTGCGTCCCGCTGCGACCGTGTCCGACAGCACCACCACCGCTGCGCGCAGACCGCACGCCTGGCGAGAAAAGCTGGACTTGCCGCCCGTCTTCTTCACCAGCTGGATCTCGCCGATGCGCATCTGATCGGCGCTGGCGTGGGCCTTGAGCATGTCGTAGACGGTCAGCGCCGCCACCGACACCGCAGTCAGGGCCTCCATCTCCACACCCGTGGCGGACACCGTTTCCACCTCGGCTTCCAGCGCGATGCCGTCATGCGCCACGGTGGCGGTGACCTCGGCGCGCAGCACGCCGATCGGGTGACAGTGCGGCAGCAGGTCAGGCGTGCGCTTGACCGCCATCAGGCCGGCCAGCCGCGCCGCTTCGCGCACGTCACCCTTCTGCACGCTGCCCTCGATCACACGCGCCAGCGCCGCCGGCGGCAGCTTGATGAAACCGGTGGCGCGCGCGCAGCGCAGCGTGGTCGGCTTGAGGCTGATATCAAGCATGCGCGTTCGGGTCCGGGGCATCCTCGGGCGCGATGCAGCAGCCTTCGACAAAACTGCTGCTGCCGTCCGGATAGAACTCTTCCTTCCAGATCGGCGCGCGGTGCTTGGTGGCGTCCACCGCGTGGCGCAGCGCGGCGAAGGCCTCGGCGCGGTGGCTGGAACGCACCACCGCCACGATCGCGATGTCGCCGATGCCGAGCCGGCCCACGCGGTGCTGCACGCGGCATACCGGCACTTCGAACTTCTCCTGGGTCTCGTGCTCGATCTGCTCGATGATTTTCTGCGCCAGCGGCACATGCGAGGTGTATTCGAGGCCGGTCACCGCGCGCCCCTGGTGGTGATTGCGCACCGTGCCTGCGAACACCGCCAGCGCGCCGCAGTCGGGTCGCTCGGTGTCGGCCAGCAGCGCCTC
>JAJFJX010000441.1 GCA_021773655.1 Panacagrimonas sp. | reverse complement strand
GAGTCGGGGGATTACGCCCCTGCCGATCTGCTCCATCGCGCACACCAGGGAGTGCAGCGGCCGCAATCCACGCGACAGCGCAACGAAGATGCAAGCGTTCACGGCGAACGCCAGCAGGCCCATCACCACCAGCAGACCGCGTATGTCGATCCAGGCTTCGCGCAACTCGTCTCGCGGATCGCTGGCGACGACAATCGAGCGTTCGCCGGCCGAGGACGCGACGCTGCGCACTGCCGGCGCGCTCAACGTCTCCATGCCCCGAGCGAACCATGCCGGTACGCCAGGCACATCAGCGGTGAATTCGCAGCCACCGGTGCGCGCCCCCGGCGACCCGACCGCCACGCACAAGTGGCGCCCACCCTCATAGCCGGCACTCCACCGCCGCAACACCTGTTCGACCTCACCCGGCGAGCGATCCGAAATCAGATCGAGCAGCAGGTCCAGATTGGCTTCCGCGGTGTGGCGGCCGGCACCGACTTCCCGTGCGACTGCCTCGCGGGTGTTGGATACCGCCACCCACGCCGCCAGTGTCAGCGCCGCGGTCAGCAGCACGCCGATCAGCAGCGACAGGCGCCAGCGCAGTTCCAGCGGAACCGATGAAAATCCCGGGCGAGAACGCCCCGGCCCGGAAAGTTTCAGCTTCATGTTCATGTGCAGGGCGGGGACACGATGCCGGCGGCCAGGGCGATCCGGGCCATCTCTGCGCGGTTTTCTATCCTGAGCTTTCTGCGAATCGAGGTTCCGTAGTTGGCGATGGTCTTGGCGCTCAGGCACAGCGAGCGCGCGATCAATTCCACCGGATGGCCCTCGGCCAATTGGCGGAAGATCTCGAACTCACGTTCGGAAAGCCCTTTGATTTGTGCGGCGCGGCTGCAGGACTGCGCCCGCTCGGCCATCAGGACCGGGTCCAGAAAGCGCTCGCCGGACGCCACCGCGGTGACCGCCTCCACCAGCAGTTCGGGATTGGATCGCTTGCATAGATACCCCTGCGCGCCGAGCCCCAGCGCGCGGTCCACCATGGCGGCTTCGTCGTGCATGCTCACCACCAGCACCCTCGCCGTGGCACGCCGACTGCGCATCCGCCGCAGGACCTCCAAACCTCCGGCGCCGGGCAGGGACAGATCCAGCACGGTGACATCGATGCCGCCACGCAGGAAGTGCCGATACCCAGCCGCTGCGCTGGACGCTTCGGCGACCACGGCCAAGTGGCACGTGCAATGCAGCAGGTAGCGATACCCCGCGCGCACCAGGGCGTGATCGTCGATCAGCAACACCCGCGTCACCCCGGAACCGTTCACCGTCATCGCTCCCCTTTCAACTGCATCCGGCTCTGCGCAAGGTCCGCGCCGATCACAGTCCAAGCCCACAGGCCGGAGTCTGCAAGTCCAGTCCCGAACGCATGCCGGCGTCGCACCCGCTCTCAGTCCTGCAGTCCAAACGCGATCACCGCGCCGCCCTGCGGATAACCCCAGATCTGGCTGCCGCCGGCCGCCACTGCAATCCGGGACTTGCCGCCTACGCGATAGGCGATCGGCGGTGCATTGACACCGGCACCGCACTGGAACTGCCACAGCCGCTGCCCGCTGTTGCCGTCGAAGGCTGAAAGGTGCCCATCGCCCTCGCCGGTAAAGACCAGTCCGCTGGCGAGCGCCAGCACCCCGCCGACCAGCGGTTGCGGGGTGCGCGCACTCCATGCCAGCTGCCCGCCTCGGGCAAGGTTCACCGCCGCCAGCACACCCCAACGAGGCTCGTCGCTGGGCGTCAGTTCGAAGTAGGGCCGCTCGGGTTTGTCGTCCTGCGCCGGCAGGGACTTGAGCCAATACACCATCGGCATGTGCATCGCCGCCACGTAAGCGCGCTGTCGCGAGGGATCCAGCGCCACCGGCGACCAGTTGACGCCACCGGCGGCCCCGGGGGTGATGCGCACGCCCTCCGGGGTGGCCCTGGCGAACAGGTTTTCCTGCGGCACGATCGCTTCGGACTTCCACAGCAGGCGACCGTCGCGACGATCATGGACGTAAAACCAGCCGAGCTTCGATGCCTGGCCCAGGGCGGGGACGGACTGGCCGTCGACCTGGGCTTCAAACAGCACCGGAGGCGATGCCACGTCATACCCCCACAGATCATGCGGCACCTGCTGGTAATGCCACAGGTAGCGGCCGCTGCGGGCGTCGATGGCGACGATAGAAGACGTGTAGAGGTTATCCCCGGGACGACCGCCGTCATCCATCTGCGGACTGGGGTTGCCGACGCCGAAGAACAGGTGCCCGGTGGCCGGGTCGATGGCCGAGGCGCTCCAGACCGAACCCCCGCCGTAGCGCCAGGCGTCCGGGCGCCCCGGCGCCTGAGCCTGCTCCGACTCGACGTCGCGGTTCAGCGCCACGCCGTCAGGCGTCGTCTCCACGTAGTCGCCCTCCCAGCCGCCGTCCTCGGGCTTGCGCAGGGTGTCGAACTTCCACAGGCGCTGTCCGCTGACCACGTCGAACGCGGCCATGAAACCGATTCCGCCGTAATCCCCCGGCAGCCCGATCACCGCGCCCACCGGCGCGCCCTCGCGCGCGCCATCCAGATGCAGTCCGTAGCCGACGCCGGCGATGCCGACGATCACGCGACCATCGAAGACCAGGGGCGCCGCGGCGATGCCGACGCCCGAGCTGCCACTCACCCTGGCCTGCCCCATGCCCGTGGCGAGGGCCTCGGTTCGTTCGAGCTGCGGGGCCACTTCGACATCCCACAGCACCTGGCCGGTCTCCGCATCCAGGGCCACCAGACGCGCGTCGACGGTGCCCACGAACACGCGTCCGCCGTCGACCGCCACGCCGCGATTGGCCGGGCCGCAGCACGGCGTTTCAACTTTGCGCGAGTGCTTGTAACGCCAGAGCTCACGGCCACTGGCCGCGTCCAGCGCCGCAACGTGAGAGAACGGCAGCGACACGTACATCACACTGCCGACCACGATCGGCGTGGCCTGGAAGGTGCCGACGATCCCGCTCTGCCAGATCCACTTCGGCACCAGTCGCCTGATGCTGTCCGGATTGACGTCCGCGATCGGCGCCAGACGCTGGCCTCCGGGGTCGCGGCCGTGATGGGGCCATTCCGTCGCGTGAACGAGGGTCGCACCCGCGGCGCAGCACGCCATCAGGATCCAGCAGACCGATACTCGCAAGGCAGTTCTCCTCAGATGCCACCGGTCACGACACCGCGGTCCGGCGATCAGCGCGAAACAGGCGCCAGCGTCTCCAGTTCGTATTCCGGGTAGAGGTGTATCACGGAGCGCTCGAATTCTTCTTTGATGACAGCAATCTTCGCAAACTCCGGGGGCAGTGGCGCGCGCATCGCCTCGTTCAGGTCCATGCCATTCCGCGCGGCCTTGCGCAGTGCTCCGGCAAGCCAGCCCAGATAGGCGCGGGTCTGCTCGATGCCGGCCGCGTCCCTGAGTACCGGGCCGTGACCGGGTACCAGCACCTTGAAATCGATCGCCCGCAGTCGCTCCAGCGAGTGCAGCCATTGATCGATATCTGCATCGGGCGTGGTCGCGGCGCGATCAAAGAACACCAGGTCGCCGGCGAACAGCGTGGCGCTCTGCTCGTCGAAGACCGCCAGGTCGGAGGTTGTGTGTCCGTTCAGGGCGATCAGCCTCAGGGACCTGCCTCCGATCATCACGGTGCTGTCTTCCACCACCTGCGCCGGCACCACCGCCTCGGTCCCCGCCATCCACCCACCGACCAGCCGGTAGAGGTTGGAGTTGAGGGCATCGCCCCGCGTACGAATGCTGTGTCTGGTCCCTGCCAGGGCGGCCACCGGGACGTCGACAAAGGCCTGACTGCCAAGAAAATGATCGGGGTGGGCGTGGGTGAGGTAGACCTGCCGCACGGGCTGTCCGGTGCTGCGCGCGATGGCTGCGCGCATCTGCTCGCCGTAGCGCCGCGAAGGCCCGGTATCGATCACCACGACGCCGTCGTCAGTGACGATGAAGCCGGTATTGACGATGTTGCCGCCGTTCTCTCGGGTGAAGTGTTCGGTGCGCCCCAGCAGCACATGAACGCCGTCGGCCACCGCCTGCGGCTCCAGGCCATAGTCGAAGGACGTTTCGGCGCCCGCCCTGACAGCAGCGAGCAGCATCAGACCCAGCGCCAGGCCCCAGCTGTTGAAACGGATCACGGCGCGACCCGGGCCCGGATGCGATTGCCCTGGATATCGCGCCCGCGAACGTCCACCACGCCGCGGTAGTGCAGGTTCAGGCTCAGGACCGGGTTCTCCGATACCGGTTCGTAGGTCCTGATCTTCGCCAGTTCCCGGCCGGAAGCGTCCTCGACGCTCAACGATTCGACATGGAACACCGGAATGCCGGCGGCCAGCCCGGTATCCATCGGGTGCATCACCCTCAGCTTGAGACGGCTGGCGTCCTCGCCGCGCGGCCACAGAGCGGCGCTGACCTGATTGAGCTGATCCCGCCAAAGGCCGCTGCCGGAGCCGTAGCTGGGCGCCGTGCACCCGCCGCCGCTGGCGGTCAGCCAAGCTCCGCCGACGTGCCAAACGCCGTCTGCGGTGCGCGCCGCGGCACGCACCGGCGTCGACTGCTCGACCTTGAACCGGAACGCGATGAAGGGATCGGCATGGGTGGGCCTGAAGATCAGGATCAGCGGCAGCGGATTGAGGTCGGCGATCAGCCGCATCTCCTGAATATTCTCCAGCCCCTCGACGACGGCCTCGACCGGAACCGACATCGGATCCTCCGCGGTTTGGGGCATGCGGACCTGCACGCGCTCATCAAACACCACCGGGCCACCATTCAGATGGCGCTCCACCATGGCCGCCCAGTTCGGTGATCGCAGTGGATCGGTGGGCGTGGTCGCCGCCGCGCTGACGGTACCCGGCAGCAGCGTCCACAGCAGCCACAGTGAGACCGCGGCGCGCACCGCTATTCGGCCCCCGCCCGTGCGGATGACGGTGCCACGTAGACCACGCCGTGACGGGCGAAGATTTTCTCCAGCTCGCCCTCGGCCCGAAGCTCGTCCAGTGCACCAGCCAGGGCCTGGCGCAGGGAGTGGTCCTGAGCCCGCCTGACCGCCAGCCCGATGTCCCAGCTGGTGCGGAACAATCCCAGCAACTCCTGCTGCCTGAACCGCACCTCGCCCAGGTCCATCGCCTTCATCAGTCCCTGCAGCTCGCCGCGAGGGGCCATGAGTGCATCGAGCTGACCGGCGCGGAAAGCCTCGACGGCTTCCCTGAGACTACCGTGGCGCACCGCAGCAGTTCGCAGGCGTCCGTTGAAGGCGCCACTGAGGTAGTAGTCGCTGATGCTGTCGATTTCCACGCCGACCTTCCTGGTGCTCAGCGCCAACGGCGACTCGAAGTCCTCCATCCGATCAGGGCGATAAACCACCGAGACCGCCTCGTTGAAGTACGCGCCGAAGAAGTCGACCTTGTCCTCGCGCGCAGCGAACTTAGGATCGGCCGCGACATGGATCATCACATCGGCCACTCCGCCGCCCAGGTAATGCCCCTTCCAGAGATTGTTGCGAAGGTCGACGCTCATGGTCTCGTCGGCGGGAAACAGACGCGCCTTGAATCCGACGCCGAGCCTCTTTGCCAGAGCACGCCCGAGGTCGACGTCGATCCCTGCGGGGCCAGCCGCGCCCTGGTACGAATACGGGGGGAAGGCATCGTAGAGCGCCACTTCCTGCGTGCCGCGTGCCTTGACCGCGGCCAGCGAGCCGTCACTGTCGTCGCGGTCGTCGCGGTCGTCGGCCACCACAGTCTGCGCGCACACGGCACAGAGCGCGAACCATAGCGCGCACGTCCTCAGTCGATGAGATCGTCGCAGCAGGGACATGGGGGTTTATTCCTCGGTGTGGACCGAGTCCAGCCAAGTGCGGATGGCCCAGATGGCCTCTTCGGAAAACACTTCCGAAAAGGCCGGCATGTAGGTGGTGCCGTTGCGGATCACGCCGTTGCGAACCTTCTGGGCGTAGTACTCGTCGCCCTCCTCGCCCGGCGGCAGGTAACGCAGATCCGGCGCGATTCCACCGGACACCCCGCCCAGGCCATGGCAGCGCGCGCAGTTCTGGTTGTAGGCCGAACTGCCAACCTCGATCGCCTTTTCGTTGCCGCGATAGGGATTGGCGATCAGCTCGTCTTCGACGTCTGGCAGGCCTTCGACGTTGACCCCTTGCGGGGTGACATCACCGTGGCCGGCGACGATCGGGCTGGCGCAGCACAGCGCAGCAGCGAGCAGGAAATGCTTGTTCATGTATGGGCCGACTCCGAAAAGGGGAAACCTGGAAGGGGCAGGCTGCCCTGCCCCTTCAGAAGACGACGCCCGACTTCAGTTCTTGGCGACGTCGGCGCCGGACTCGTGAAGCCTGAATACCCACATCATGCCGCCCTGGCTGATGTCCTTGACCTTCTTGGCCACGTCACCGCCCCACAGCGGCACGGCGCCACCCCAACCCGAAGCGATGGCGATGTACTGGACGCCATCCTGCTCCCAGGTGGCAGGCTGGCCGACCACGCCGGAGCCGGTCTGAAATTTCCACAGTTCCTTGCCAGTCCTGGCGTCGAAGGCCTTGAAATAGCCTTCGGGAGTGCCGGTGAAAACCAGGTCGCCGGCGGTGGTCATCACGCCGCCCCACAGCGGCGCATCGTTCTTGGCCTCCCACACGATCTTGCCGGTCCTGGGGTCGATCGCGCGCAGCGCGCCGATGTAGTCCTCGTACAGCGGCTTGATGTTGAAGCCCGCACCGAGGTAGGCAGCTCCCTTCTTGTAGGTGATGGGCTCGTTCCAGATGTCCATGCCCCACTCGTTGGCCGGAACGTAGAAGTAACCGGTGTCCGGGCTGTAGGCCATCGGCATCCAGTTCTTTCCGCCGAGGAAGGACGGCGCCGAAAACACCGATTCGCCCTTCTCACCCGAAGCCTGCGACGGGTCTCCGGGGCGATTCCCGGACTCGATCGGGCGCCCGGTCTTGAGGTCCACGCCGCTGGCCCAGGTCTGCCTGGTGACAAACGGGCTGGCATTGATGAGCTTGCCGTTGGCGCGATCAATCACATAGAAGAAGCCGTTGCGGTCTGCCTTGGCGCCGACCTTCTTGCCGTCCATGTCGAAGGGAATGAACTCGTTGACGCCGTCAAAATCCCAGTGGTCGTTGGGCGTGCTCTGGTAACTCCATCGGATCTTGCCGGTCTTGACGTCGATGGCCACCGTCGAAGTTGAATACAGGTTGTCACCGGGGCGCAGATGGGCGTTCCAGGGCGCCGGGTTGCCGGTGCCGCAGTAGACCAGCCCGACATCGTCGGCATAGGTGCAGCCCAGCCAGGTCGCGGCGCCGCCGTACTTCCACATGTCGCCGGGCCAGCTTGCGTTGGTCTTGCCGGTGATGCCGTTGTCCTTGCCTTTGAAGGTGCCCATGTGACCTTCGACAGTGGGACGGCTCCAGACCAGCTTGCCGGTCGCCGCATCGCGCGCATCGACCTTGCCAACGATGCCGAACTCGCCGCCGGAGACGCCGGTGATGACCAGCCCATCGACGATCAGCGGCGCGGCCGTGTACGAATAGCCCGCCTTGTAATCGCCCAGCTTCTCGTTCCACACCACCTTGCCGGTGTCCTGGTTGAGCGCCACCAGGCGCGCATCGAGCGTGCCGAAGATCACCAGGTCGCCGAACAGCGCGGCACCGCGATTGATCACGTCACAGCACGGCATGATGCCGTCGGGCAGCCGGTGCTGGTAATCCCACAGCATCTTTCCGGTCTTGGCGTCCAGCGCCCACAGGCGCGAATAGGAGCCGGTGATGAACATCTTGCCGTCGTAGATCAGCGGCTGGGTTTCCTGCCCGCGCTGCTTTTCGCCGCCGAACGAGAACGTCCATGCCGGCACCAGATCACCGATGTTTCCTGCGTTGATCGTCTTGAGCGGGCTGTGCCGCTGGCCATGCAGGCCCAGCCCGACGGTCAGGACCTGGTCGGTCGTAACCGCATCGTTCTTGATCATGGCATCTGTGACGCCGGCCGCTGAAGCCACGCCACCTCCCAGCGCCAGCACCGTACCTGCACACCACAATGAGATTCGCGAGGCCACTGTTCCCCGCACGCTGATTGCTTTCATCATCGACTCCTCCGTTATTTTCGAACCGCCGCAGACACCAACCAGCGCTGCGGCGCGGAGCCGTCAGCACGTCTGGCGGCAGCTCCGGAACTTTTTCCCGACAGTCTCGATTCAGCTGGCGGTCACGCGAGATTACATCCGATTTCCCGACAACAGTGTCCTGCCCAGGCGGGTAAGTCGAACGGCAAACTCAGCGCGCCAGACATCGTAGAAGGCCGAGGTGCCCACCCTTGAGCGTCGAGCCTGAGCCCGTCCAGATTCGGCGGTGCCCTGGCGATACTGGTCGGCGTCGCGCTCTTGGCCTGCAGGTTGGGCCGCCGCCATCGATGCTGTTGCCCGGACACAGGCGCGGGTTCCCGGAGATGTCCCGGCCCGATCAGGACGCCCGGAACCTCGGCTTCCGGCTGACCGCGGGGGCCGCGCGGGCGACACCTGAGGCGCGGTTACCCATACTGAACTCCAGGGGCTCAGCGGCCTCCCATCGGGCGGACGCAGGAAGGCGCGCCCACATTCGAAGAAGCATGAATCCATCACGAATCCATGGAGTAGAGATGAAAAGCTTGCATGCGGGTCTTGCCGCGCTGGCCCTGCTGTCCACCGCCTGCAGGACCGAACAGTCGGGGCCTGCGGACCCGGACGCCCCCACCAGAGCAGATTCGGCATCGGCGACGATCGCGGCAGCACCGGCGTTCGAGGACGGCGGCCGGGGCCTGGCTTACATCAGCAACCAGAACGGCGTCATTTCGGTGATCGACCTGGCGACGATGAAGCCGGTCGGCAGCATCGACCCGGGCGCCACGGAGCCCCGCGGCATCGGGATCAGCGAGGACGGCAAGTATCTGGTCACCGCCAACCGGGGCGACGGCAGTCTTTCGATCATCGACCGCGCCCAGGGCGAGCTGATCCGGAAAGTGGAGATTGGCGAGAATCCGGAGTTCGTGCGCACGCGCGGCAGCCGCGCATTCGTGTCGTTCGAACCCGAGTCCCAGGCTGGCCCGCCACCGAAGCCCGGCACCCCGGAATACGAGGCGCTGGAGCAGGACCGCGAATCACGCCAGACCACGCCCGCCCGGATCGCGGTGGTGGACCTTGAAGAAGGCAAGGTGCTGAAGAACATCACCGGCGGCATCGAGACCGAAGGCATCGAGTTCTCCACCGACGGCAGCAGGATCCTGATCACCAACGAGGCCGACAACACCGTGTCCGTGCACGACATCGAAACCGGCGAGATGGTGAAGTCCATCGACACCGAAACGCTCGGGGCCAGGCCACGCGGCATCAAGCGCGCACCCGATGGCAAGCACTACGCGGTGACCCTGGAGTTCGGCAACAAGGTGCTCATCCTCGACGAGAACTTCGAGCCGCTCAGCACCTTCGATACCGGCAAAATCCCCAACGGCATCACCTACGACCGCAACGGTGAGCGCCTGTACGTGGCCCTGGCACACGGCAACAGCATGCAGGTGTTCGATGCGCGCAACGACTATGCGTTGATCGGCGAGGTGCCCACCGGCGAGCGCTGCTGGCATTTCACCTTCACGCCGGACGACCGCCAGCTCGTGGTGACCTGCGGCCGGTCGCACGAGGCCGTGGTCATCGACGTCGAATTGCTGGAAGTCTCCCGGCGCATCGAAGGCCTGCAACTGCCCTGGGGGATCGTCACCTGGCCGCGCGCGGTCGGCACGCTGGATACGCCTTGAGCGCATCGGGCCTCGGCACCTGACGTCACAGGGCGCTTTGGGCGCGTTGTTGTTGCGCCAACGACATGTTACGGAACGCCGCGCTGACACGAGCCCGGCGCCGTGTCATGCGAGGAGCGCCGCAGGCGAGTCCGGGATCCGGACCCGTGGCCTGATCCGGAATCAGGAGCCTCGACAACAAGCCGGCCCTTTCCGGGCCCCGGGCTTCGGGCTCCGCCAAGTGGCCCTAGGCTTGTGGGTCATGGCCGGATCAGTCGTGTCCGCGCGCCCTGGCGATGGCCGCACGCACCTGCGCCGGACTGGTGGCGCCGATGTGGTTGCGGGCGGCCAGCGAACCTTCCAGCGTGATGGCCGCGTAGACGTCGTCCTCGATCAGGGGCGAAAACGTCTGCAGCGTCTGCAGGCTCAGCGCAGACAGATCGCGCCCCTGTGCGAGCGCATGCGCCACGGCGGCACCGACCGCGTGATGGGCGTCGCGAAAGGCAAGCCCCTTGCGCACAAGATAGTCGGCCAGATCGGTGGCGGTGGAGTAGCCGGCGGCGGCCGCTTCCCGGCAACGGGTGCGATTGACGCCGATGCTCGGCACCAGTTCGGCGTAGATGCGCAGGCAGGCCGACACCGTGTCGATGGCATCGAACAGGGGTTCCTTGTCTTCCTGGTTGTCGCGGTTGTAGGCCAGGGGCTGGCCTTTCATCAGCACCAGCAGCGCCTGCAGGTCGCCGATCACGCGTCCGGTCTTGCCGCGCACCAGTTCGGGCACATCCGGGTTCTTCTTCTGCGGCATGATCGAGCTGCCGGTACAGAAACGGTCCGGCAGCGTGACGAAGCCGAACATCGGCGTCGACCACAGGATCAGTTCCTCGCTCCAGCGGGACAGGTGCACCATGATCAGCGCAGCCGCGGCACAGAACTCGATGGCAAAGTCGCGATCACTGACCGCATCCAGCGAGTTTTCGGTAACGCCGTCAAAACCCAGCTGCGCAGCCACGAAATGACGGTCGATGGGATAGACCGTGCCCGCCAGCGCCGCAGAACCCAGCGGCAGCACGTTGACCCGCTTGCGCACATCCAGCAGTCGCTCGCGGTCTCTGCGAATCTGCTCGCGCCAGGCCAGCATGTGGTGGCCGAAGGTCACCGGCTGCGCCACCTGCAGGTGGGTGAACCCGGGCATCACGGATTCGGCTTCGCGCTCGGCAAGGTCGAGCAGCGCGCCGGACAGCGCATCGATCACGGCCAGCAGTGCATCGATGGCGTCGCGCAGGTACAGGCGCACGTCGGTGGCGACCTGATCGTTGCGCGAACGCCCGGTGTGCAGGCGCTTGCCGGCCTCGCCGATGCGTCGGGTGAGCTCCGACTCGATATTCATGTGCACGTCTTCGAGTTCGGTCTTCCACTCGAACCGGCCGGCCTCGATGTCGGCGCCGATCGCGTCCAGCCCGTCGACGATGGCCGCGGCGTCGGCGTCGGTCAGCACGCCCACCTTCTGCAGCATGCGCGCGTGTGCCTGACTGCCGAGGATGTCGTGACGAAACAGGCGGGCATCGAAGCTCACCGATTCGCTGAACGCCTCCATCAGGTCGGATGTGGATTCACTGAACCGCCCGCCCCACAGCTTGGAATTTCTGCCGCTGGTCATGACGCGTCTGAAAGCCGGTTGAAAAGACCGGCATTCTATCCGCTTCGTGTGGCCTGCCCGCCCCCCTGGACTCCCTTCATGAAGCGCATCGAAGCCCGCGACAGCGCGTCGCCCAGCCTGATTCCCGACTTCTGCTCCGGGCCGGCGCTGCTGTTCATGGCCGCGGTGATGGAACTGGTGGCGATCTGCTTCACCCTGGCCAGCGGCGAACCCGGCGGTGCGCTCCTGCGCAAGCTGGCCCTGCTGTCGCTGTACATGCAGTGGATCGGCCTGTGTGGCGGCGCGGCGCTGTGCGGCCTGCGGCGGCTGTTCATGGTGGCGCGACCGGGCCTGGTTTTCGTGGCCTGCTGGACCACCCTGATCCTGATCGTGATGGTGCTGTCCAACATCGCCTGGTATCTGGGCACCAGTCCCAACTTCGGCATGCTGGACGCCTCCGAACCGCGCGTGCATTTCATCCTGCGCCACTCGCTCATCGCCGCCATCGTCTCGCTGATGCTGTTGCGCTACTTCTGGACCCGCCACCAGTGGCAGGAGCAGGTGCGCGCCGAAGGCGAGTCGCGCTACCAGGCGCTCAATGCCCGCATCCGCCCGCATTTCTTTTTCAACGCGCTGAACAGCCTGGCGGCACTGATCAGCATCCGTCCGATGCAGGCCGAAACGATGGTCGAGGACCTCGCCGACGTGTTTCGTGCCAGCATGGAAAAGCGCGGACGCATGGCGCCGCTGGTGGACGAGATCGGCGTGTGCAACGCCTACCTGCGCATCGAAAAGGCGCGCCTGGGCGAGAAGCTCGAGGTGCGCTGGGACGTGTCCGAAAAGCTGCTCAACTGGCCGGTGCCGATGCTGATCATCCAGCCGCTGGTGGAAAACGCGGTCTATCACGGCGTGTCCAAACTCAAGGATCGCGGCGCCATCGGCATTCACATCTACGCCGCGCAGAAGTTGCTGATCATCGAGGTGGAAAATCCCATGCCGCCGGCCGACGACCCCGGCAGTCGCGGCAACCAGATCGCCATCGACAACATTGCGAGCCGCCTCAACCTCATTTACGGTGAGCGCGCCCGGCTTGATATGGGCCCCGACAACGGCGTCTGGCGCGCCCGGCTGTCGATACCCGAGAAGTCCCTGCTGCTGGGAGGAGAGTCGCTATGAGGAATCGGTCATGAGAGTGGTGATCGTCGACGACGAGGCCCTGGCGCGCGAGCGCCTCAAGCGGCTGCTGCAGGAATTTCCCGGATACGAGATCGTCGGCGAGGCCGCCGATGGCGAGTCCGCCCTGGACCTGATCGACAACGAGGAACCCGATCTGGTGCTGCTCGACATCCGCATGGGCGGCGTCGACGGCCTGCACGTGGCGCGCAGCCTGGCCGAGTACGATCCGCCGCCGGCGGTGATCTTCACCACTGCCTATTCCGAACACGCGCTGTCGGCCTTCGACGCCAAGGCCACCGGCTACCTGCTCAAGCCGATCCGCCTTGAAAAGCTCAAGGAGGCACTGCAGAGCGCGCGCCGCCCGACCCGCGCGCAGAAGAACAAGAACACTGGCCACGACGGCGACGCGCGTCCGCGACGCGAATTCGTCACGGCCACCACCCGCGAGGGCCTGATCCGCGTGCCTGCAGAGGAAGTCGTGTATTTCCTTGCCGACCAGAAATACACCACGGTCTGTCACCTGCACGGCGAGGTGCTGATCGAGGAATCCCTCAAGACCCTGGAAGAGGACTTCGCGCCGTGGTTCCTGCGCGTGCACCGCAAGGCGCTGGTGGCCACGCGCTTCATCGCCGGCCTGGAGCGTGACCGCAGTGGCGAGCAACTGCACTGGCTGACCATGAAGCACGCCAGCAGCCCGCTGCCGGTGTCACGGCGGCGGCTGGCCGAGGTGCGCCGCTTTCTGACCGAGGGCTCCTGAAGCGTGAGGGTGCCGGCGCAACGCTTCATCAAGGCCGAGCCCGCGCCGCCCGCCCGCCCCTGCGCCGCATGCGGCTGAGGATCGCGACCCGGGAGTCGCCACTGGCCTTGTGGCAGGCCGAACACGTCCGCGAAAGGCTGGTCGCCGCCCACCCCGAGGTGGTGGTCGAGCTGGTGGCGATGACCACGCGCGGCGACCAGATCCAGTCAACCACCCTGTCCAGCGCTGGCGGCAAGGGCCTGTTCGTCAAGGAGCTGGAGCAGGCCCTGCTGGAGGATCGCGCAGACCTGGCGGTGCACTCGATGAAGGACGTGCCGGCGCAGCAGCCGCCGGGCCTGTCGCTGTGCTGTTTCCTGCCACCGGAGGATCCACGCGACGCCCTGGTCTCGAACACGCACGCCACGCTGATCGCCCTGCCGCCGCGGGCCCGCGTCGGCACCTCCAGCCTGCGTCGGCAATCGCTGCTGGCGGCGCAGCGCCCGGACCTGCAGATTGAATTGTTGCGCGGCAATGTCGGCACCCGCCTGCGCCGGCTCGACGAGGGCCGCTTCGACGCCATCCTGCTGGCCTGCGCCGGGCTGCAGCGTCTGGGCCTGGGTGCGCGCATCCGCGAGGCTCTGGACGTGCAGAGATTCATTCCGGCCATCGGCCAGGGCGTGATCGGCATCGAGACCCGCACCGACGACGTCGCAACCCGCCAGATGCTGGCGCCGCTGGACCACGCCGGCGCGCGCACCCGCCTGGCGGCCGAGCGCGCCCTCAACGCACGCCTGGGCGGCGCCTGCAGTGTGCCGGTGGCGGGCCATGCCGTCCTGTCGGAGGGCCGCCTGCGCCTCGAAGCCATGGTCGGTTCGCCCGACGGCCGGCGCGTGGTCCGCGACCACCTGGAGGGCCCCTGCCAGGCGGCGGCCGAGCTCGGTGTCCAGCTTGCGCAGCAACTGCTGGACCGGGGTGGGCGCGAGATCCTCGCCGAGCTCGGCATCGTCGCCTGAACGCCAGTGATGCGCTCGTCGGCAGTCGGGGCAGACCGGGTTCCGTCGGAGCGCACCTGCACGATTCAGGATTGATGAACACGCTCCGTGGCCGCCACATCCTGCTTACCCGCCCCGCCGGCCGCGGGCGCAGCCTGTCCGATGCCATCGTCGCCTGTGGCGGCGAGGTGATCGAACTGCCGCTGCAGACGGTCGAAACGGCCGGCGACCCGGCGCGACACGCAGCGGCGCTGCGCGCACATCGGCACGACCTGGGCTGGATCTTCACCAGCGTGAACGCGGTCGACGCCGCAGCCGGCCTCGACCCCGGCCCCTGGCCAGCGCAATACGCCATCGGACCGGCCACCGCCGCGGCACTACGCGCGTTGCAGCGCGGCGAGGTCCACCTGCCTGCGCGCGGGCACACCAGTGAGGACCTGCTGCAGCATCCGCATTGGGCTCAACTGTCAGGACAATCGCTGCTGCTGTGCACCGGACGGGGCGGGCGCACCCTGCTGCAGGAGCAGCTGCTGGCACGCGGCGCACAGGTCGAGCGCCTGGATCTCTACCATCGCGTGGAACTGCATCCGCCACCGGCCTCGGCGGCATCCGCGATCCAGACTGCCGATACCGTGATCTGTACCAGTGCCGAAGGCCTGCACACGCTGTATCGCCTGGTGCCGCCGCCGTTGCGTACGGTCCTGCTGGCGCGCGTGCTGGTCGTGCCGAGCGCGCGTGTGTTAGAACTCGGCGCGAGTCTGGGCTTTGCCGAAGTCCGTGTCCCGCGGCGGCTCGACGATGCCGCCTGGATCGAATGCCTGATCCGGCCAGTGCAAGGGTCGCCCAGAAACCCGCCCGAATGAGCCCATGACCGAGACTTCCGACAAACCGACGCCCGATCCCGCCGCCGGCAGCCCCCCGGACGTCCGCCGGGCCGACGACCCCACCCCATCATCCGGAGAGCCCTCGCCCGCCGGAGCCGAAGCGGGCACCTCGCCGCCTGCGGCGTCCGAGACGCCGGAAACGCCCGCACCGGAGACAGCAGGCGAAAGCGGCAATACTCGCCTTCACGCCAGCGCCAAGGTGACCGAATCGCCAGGGTCGTCTGAACCGTCTTTTTCCTCGTCGACAACGACTACGTCGTCGTCCGGCGGCATCTGGAAGATGCTGCTGGGCATGCTGCTGGTCGCAGTGCTGGCCGGCATGGGCCTTGCCGGCTGGCAGGGCTGGATGATCTACCAGGACCTTCAGGCTCAGCGTGCTCAGCAGGACCAGGCCATCGAGCGCCTGCGCGGGGACGTGCAGGGCCTGTCAGGCCAGATGCAGTCGATGCAGGCCCGCCAGTCCGACCTGTCACGCAGCGTTGATCGCAGGGGCACCGAGCTGGCTGCCCTGCAGGCCCGAATCGACGACAGCCTGGAACTGGTCAGCCGAATCAACGAAAACCTCTCCGGCGGTCGCGCCCGATTCGAGCGCGCCGCAGTCGAGCAACTGCTGTTGCTGGCCAACGACCGCCTGCAGCTGCATCGCGACGTTCGCAGCGCGCTGGCGGCGCTGGACAGCGCCGATCAGCGCCTGGCGGCGATGGCCGACCCGCAATTGTTCAGTGTCCGCCAGGCCTTGGCTCAAGAGCGCGCCGCGTTACGTGCGGTGTCGCTGCCGGACGTCGCGTCGGCGGCGCTGAGCCTGTCCAGCCTGATCGATCGCCTCGAACATCTGCCCCTGCGCGCCCATGCGCCCACCGCATACGCCTCGCCGGCTGCGCGTCGGACTGTGGAGGACGGCACTGATGCGCAGGCGCCGGGCTGGCAACGCCTGCTGGACGCGGTGCGCGAAGCCATCGGCAGACTGTTCACGGTCCGCCGCGATGACGACGCCCGCGCCCTGCGCCTGCTGTCACCCGAAGCCGAGGTGATGGTCTACCAGGTGCTGATGCTCAAGCTCGAAGGCGCGCGCGCCGCGCTGCTCGCCGGTCGCACGGTGCCGATGCGCGAATCGCTGGCCTCTGCTGCGCAGTGGCTGGACACCGAGTTCAAGACCGACGATTCCGGCGTGCGAGCCGCACGCGAGGACCTGCAACGCCTGCAGGGTCTGGAACTGGCGCCGCCGCTGCCCGACATCAGCGGCAGTCTCGACGCGTTGCGGGCGCGTCTGGACCGCAACAGCGACAACACCCGCGGCGACGCAACGCCGTGATCCGCACCTGGCTGATCATCGTGCTCGCCCTGGCAGCCGGCGCAGCGCTGGCCTACTTCCTGCGCGCGGACAGCGGCTACGTGCTGATGCACCTGCACGGCTGGACCGTGGAAACCTCGGTACTGGCCCTGGCCGCCGCGGTAATGCTCGGCCTGCCACTGACGCTCTACACCCTGCGCGCGATTCTCGGCGTTGTGCGCCTGCCCGCGACGCTGTTGCGGATCCACGCCCGACGGCGCAGTGATCGCGCCCGTCTCGGATTCGAAAGCGGCCTGCTGCACCTGCAGGAGGGACAGTGGAAACGCGCAGAGATCGAACTGGTGCGGAGGGCCGCCGACCATGGCGCCCCGCACCTGAACTATCTGGCTGCGGCGCGGGCGGCGCAGCGTCTGGGCGCCAGCGACCGCAGCGACCGCTATCTGCAACTGGCGGCGGATCAGTCTCCCACGCAGGTGCTGGCCTCGCAGCTGGCACGCGCCGAACTGCAGATCGAGCGCGGTGATCACCGGGGCGCGCACGACACCCTGATCGAGCTGCGCCAGGCCAATCCCCAACACGCCTACGTCGTGCACCTGCTGGCCGAGTGTCACGCCGCACTGGGCCAGTGGGCGGAACTGCACGGGCTGCTCTCGGCAACCGAGAAACTGTCGCATCCGGATCTGGAACGCCGCAGCACACTGCTGGCGATGGCCCTTCGCCACCGCATGCTGGAGGCCATCGCACAGGCGCATCTGGATACGCTCAAGTCGTTGTGGCAGCGCGCTGCCGCGCCCCTGCGCCAGGACGCCGACCTGCGCCGGACCTATGTGCGCGGCCTGCTCGCGCTCAATGCCCACGCCGAAGCCGGCGCCCTGATCACCACCACCCTGGCGCGCAACTGGGATGCCGAGCTGGTCGAGATCTACGGGGCCCTGCAAACCACCGACCCGCTCGGCCAGCTGGCCACCATCGAGCAGTGGCTGACGCAATATGGCGAGCGGCCCGAGCTGCTGGTCACCGCCGGGCGCGCCTGTCGTGCGAACCAGTTGTGGGGCAAGGCGCGCAGCTATCTGGAGGCAGTGATCCGCCAGCAGCCGAGTCCGCTGGCCTATCTGGAACTGGCGCGGCTGGCCGAGCAGACACAGAACACCGACGAAGCCACACGCCTGCTGCGTCAGGGCCTGGAGCTTGCGGCGCGCTGAGCGACGATCCGGCGGCGGCCACAATACTCGGGGCCGCCGCCGTTGATGTCACCGCGCCTTATTCGGCGCCCGCCTCTGCCTTGTTGATGCCCAGCAGCTCGACCTCGAAGATCAGGGTCTGGTTGGGACCGATCTTGGCGCCCGCGCCGCGATCCCCATAAGCCAGCTCGGAGGGAATGAAGAACCGATACTTGCCGCCGGTCTTCATCAACTGCACACCCTCGGTCCAGCCGGGAATCACGTTGTTCAGCGGGAAGGTCACCGGCTGACCGCGGGCAATGGAGCTGTCGAACTCCTCGCCGTTGATCAGCTTGCCGACATAGTGCACGGTGACCTCGTCGCTGGCGTCCGGCGAAGGGCCGTCGCCTTCGGTGATGACTTCGTACTGCAGGCCGCTTTCGGTGGTCTCGACGCCTTCCCTGGTGGAGTTTTCGGCCAGGAACTTCTTGCCTTCGGCAGCACCGGTGGCGGCGGCGGCATCGCGCTTGCGGATCTGCTCTTCCTGCATCTTCTGCGACACCGCGTTCTTGATCTGTTCGCGCGCCGTTTCGTCGAGCCGGATCTCGGCCCCGGAACTGACGTCGTCCAGGCCCTGCTTGAGCGCGGCGACATCGACATGCGCCACCACTGGTTCGAGCGAGTTGCCCAGGTCCACGCCGATGGCATAACCGAACTTCTGCGCATCGGTGGTCAGTTCCGCCGGCGCAGAGGGCGCTTCGTCAGGCTTGGCGCAGGCAAACAACAGGCTGGCGCCGGCGCAGAGGGCCAGCAGGCGGTATTTCTGGAGCATGGTCACGTCCTGGTTGGACAGTCGGCGGCGCCGACCGGGAGTTTGGCAAACGGCAGATTATACCGGAGCCTCCACTTCGGCCCGGGGCGCCTCGGGCACGGCGCCAGGGCGCCGGGAAATCAGTTGCAGCAGGGTCTGGCGCGACTCGTCGGACAGCAATTCCAGCGAGTGCTCGGCGATCTGTTGCAGTTTCGGGTCCACGATCAGGTGCTTTTCGTCGCCCACGCGCACCAGGCCGGCGTCGATCAGCGTGTCCAGATAACCCTTGAACAGCGCCTTGTCGAAGAACTCGGGCGAATCGCGCCCGGTCAGCACCGCCATGCGCTCGGCCAGCATGCGACAGTCCTCCTCGAAGCGGCCGCGCGCCAGGCTGCCCTGCTCGCGGTACTCGAAGGCCAGCAGCCAGGTCGTCATGCAGTAGCGTTCCAGGGTCTCGCCCATGACTCGCGCCAACATCGACAGAGAGGAAAACGCCGGCGAGGTGACGTCCGGACGCAGCAGCACGTCGTCGCTGCGGCTGAGCAGGCCAAGCTGGCACATCACGTCCAGGGTCTGGCGCGTCACTTCCTCGGCCTCTTCCGGCTCCCAGCGCACGAAGAACTCGGTGCGCAGGAACGGATAGAGCCAGCGGCACCCGTCCAGCACCGCGCTCTGCTCCATCGTC
This sequence comes from Panacagrimonas sp., assembly GCA_021773655.1. Lineage (GTDB taxonomy): Bacteria > Pseudomonadota > Gammaproteobacteria > Nevskiales > Nevskiaceae > Panacagrimonas. Next base: position 12,932 of record JAJFJX010000441.1, on the reverse strand, counting down.
GAGCGGGTGCGGAAGAAGTTCGCGATCAGGCTGGGCAGGGCAAACAGGTGCTGCAGATTGTTGCGCGCATAGGTCAGCAGCACGGCGTCGCGGTCCGCCAGCGCCAGCAGATCGCCCCAGGGATGCGGAATGCGCGCAATGCGCGCGATCGGCAGCGCCCACTCGACCACCGCACGCGGCGCGGCCTGCGAGATCACGAAGGTGTCGCTGTAGGGCCGGCCCTTGAGCAGCCACACGAGGTGGCCGATCTGTTCCATCAGTTCGGCCTCCGAAACCACGCGTTGCGGGCTGGCCAGCAGCGCCACCGCCGTGATGCCCACCGGGCTGACCACCGCCGCGGCATTGATGCGCCGGTGATTGGCCAGCGCCAGACGCTGCACGAAGGACTTGAACTGCGGCGGCGTGCGCTCCGGCGAGGACCGCAGCGCTTCGCGCCAGCCGTTCTGATGCTTGTCGGCATACATCTGCAGGTGCAGCGGCTCGCCGAAACTGATGTGGACCTTGCCGAAACTCTTGGTCAGCAGCTTGCCGGCCTTGAGCAGCTCGCCGGCGCTTTCCTTCTGCTTCTTGGCGCCGCGCAGCTCCTTGAAGTAGCTGCCCAGCTCCCAGACCTTGTCGTAACCGACGTAGATCGGCACCAGGGCGACCTTGCGCGTGGTCTGGCGCAGCGCGCTCTCGGCCACCATGCCCAGCAAGCCGGTCTTGGGTGCCAGCAGGCGCCCGGTGCGGCTGCGTCCGCCCTCGGGATAGAAGCTGATCGGGTAGCCGCGAGCGATCAGGCCGTCGACGTAGCCGCGAAACACCGCGGCGTAGATCCGGTCGCCGGAAAAGCTGCGGCGGATGTAGAACGCCCCGGCACGTCGCAGCAGGCCGCCGACCGGCCAGAAATTGAGATTCACCCCGGCGGCGATATGCGGCGGCGCCAGCCCGGCCTGATAGAGCACGTAGCTGAGCAGCAGGTAATCGGCGTGCGAGCGGTGCGATGGCAGGTAGATCATCTCGTGGTCCTGCGCCCAGGCTCGCACGCGGTCGATGCCGTGCACCTCGACGCCGCGGAACATGCGGTTCCAGACGTAGCTGAAGACCTGTTCGAGGATGCGCACCGTCACCGAGGAATAATTGGCGGCGATCTCGTCGGCACACTTGCGCGCGCGACGCGTGGCCTCGTCGAGCGTGATGCGCGACTCGCGCGCCTCGGCCTCGATCGCCCCCTGAACCCCGCGCGAGGCCAGCAATTGCTCGATCACCACGCTGCGCGTCTGCAGGCGCGGACCGAGCGCCGCGGTGCGCGCACGCAGGAAATAAAGGTGCAGCAGGCGGCTGAGCTTGCGCACCGCCTGCTCCGGCGGCACCGGCTCCTGGGTGATGAACTCGCGAAAGTTCATCGGGGCGGCGAAGCTGGCGTACACGAAGCGGGCGTTGGCCAGCATGATGAACAGCTTGCGAACCATGCCGGCCTGCACGCTGTCGGCGAACAGCAGCTTCCACAACGAGGTTTCCTGCCCGGGGTTGCGCCCCCAGAACACCGACACCGGCACCACCTGCGCGTCGAAATCCGGATCCGCTGCGGCGCTGTCGACCACCGCACTGAGTTCGGTCGGACGCAGCCGGGTCTCCAGCAGCGCCGGCAAGTACAGCACCCCGGGGCGCTCCGGTGTCGGATAGCTGTTGCCGGTGCGCCGCGGCGGCGGCAGTTTCAGGTCACGGCACAGTCGGTCGAGCACAAACAGGTCGCCCCAGGAGCGCGTCGGCAGCACGTAGACCACCGGGCGCGACGGATCCAGACCCAGGTGTGCGGCCGTCGGCTGTGGCGTGATGCGGTACTTGATCAGCGCATTGAGTGGCCGGAACAGCCACCACGCCATCCAGTAGAAAGCGGCATACAACGCACGCATCGGTGGGCTACTCTCCGCTGAGATCGTTTTTGGCCGCGCTCGTGGCAGGCGCGTTGCCACGAGTGTAAAAGAAAAACCCTCATGCCCGACCCGAAACCGCTTCCGCCAGACCTGCAACGTACGCAACAGGCGCGTCAGCGCATGGAAAAGCTGGCCTGGCTGCTCGACGGCGTGGTGCGCATCCCCGGTACGCGCTGGCGTTTCGGCCTGGATTCGCTGATCGGCCTGTTTCCCGGCGTCGGTGACGTTGCCGGCATGCTGCTCGGCGCCGGCATTCTCTACCAGGGCGTGCGCCTCGGCGCGCCGCGCCCGGTGATCGTCGGCATGCTGCGCAATCTGGTGGTGGACGCTGCCGCGGGCGTGATCCCGGTGGTCGGTGATCTGTTCGATTTCGCCTACCGCGCCCACCGCCGCAATGCAGACCTGCTGATCGAACACCTCGACCGGGTACAGGCACAGGCGCAGGTGTCGCGGCGCGGATCGACCGTGCTGGCGATGATGCTGGCGGCCGGCTTCATCGCGGTGTCACTGGCCGTGCTGTGGGCGGTCTGGAGCTGGCTGCTGGGCTGAATCGCCCGGGCGACCGACGGCGAACACCGGCGCCGCAGGTTTGACGCCGTGAGGCGGTGCGCGGCACCTTGCGAGCTGGAACCTTGCCGACCCCACCCCCCCCACATGAGCGAGCCAACCTGGGCCGGACACCCGCGCGGCCTCGCCACGCTGTTCTTCACCGAGATGTGGGAGCGCTTTTCGTACTACGGGATGCGCGCCATCCTGGTGCTGGCGATGGTGGCGGCGGTGGATTCGGGCAATCCCGGGCTGGGCCTGTCCGTCACCGAGGCCACCGCCATCTACGGCATGTACAACGCCGCGGTGTATCTGGCGGCGCTGCCCGGCGGGTGGATCGCCGACCGCCTGATCGGCCAGCAGCGCGCGGTGTTCTGGGGCGGCTGCATCATCGCCGCCGGTCATTTCAGCATGGCGCTGAACTGGCCGCCGCTGTTCTTCGTCGGCCTGATCCTGATCGCGCTGGGCACCGGCCTGCTCAAGCCCAACATCAGCGCGCTGGTCGGGCAGTTGTACCGCGACGACGTCGGTGCGCGGCGCGACGCCGGCTTTTCGCTGTTCTACATGGGCATCAACATCGGCGCCTTTGCCGGCCAGCTGCTGTGCGGCTTTCTGGGCGAGAAGATCGGCTGGCACTGGGGCTTCGGCGCGGCCGGCGTTTTCATGGTGCTGGGGCTGATCCAGTACCGCATCTTCGGCGCCCACCTCGGCAAAGCGGGCCTGCACCCCGCGCGCAGCGGCGACGCGGCGCATGACAGGACGGTGCACCGTCGCGGCTGGGGGGTGGTGGCAGTGTTTCTGGCCGGCCTGGTCACGCTGACCCTGCTGGCACTGAGCGGCGTGCTGTCGATCGACGCGGTGCGCGTGGCGCAGGGCACCGGCATCGCCATCGTGCTGATCGCCACGGCCTACTTCGGCTACGTGCTGCTCGCCGGTGGCCTGAGCCGTGACGAACAGCGCAAGGTCGGCGTGATCGCGGTGTTCTTCGTTGCCGCGGCCATCTTCTGGAGCGGCTTCGATCAGGCCGGGTCCAGTCTCAATCTGTTTGCGCAGACCCACACCGATCGCAGTGTGTTCGGCTGGGAGATGCCGGCGTCCTGGCTGCAGGCGGTCAACCCGCTGTTCATCATCCTGCTGTCGCCATTCTTCGCCGCGCTGTGGATCAACCTGGGACGGCGCAATCTGGATCCGTCCCTGCCGGTGAAGATGTCCCTGGGCCTGGTGCAGATGGGCCTGGGCTTCCTGGTGCTCTATGTGGCAGCCGGCTTCGTGGTGCAGGGTGACAAGGTGGCGCCGACCTGGCTGATCCTGACGTACCTGCTGCACACCACCGGCGAGTTATGCCTGTCGCCGGTGGGCCTGTCGGCGGTGACCAAGCTGGCGCCGGCGCGTTATGTCGGCCAGATGCTCGGCACCTGGTTCACGGCCTCCGCACTGGGCAATCTGATCGCCGGGCTGGCGGCCGGGCACCTGGCCGACGAAACCAGCGTGGCGCAGATGCCGGACCGCTTCCTGCTGATCTTCTTGACCACCGCCGGCGCCGGGCTGCTGCTGTGGCTGGCGTCGCCTTACATCAGACGTTGGATGGGAAACCTGCGATGAAGAACACCCTGGGGCCGGCCCTGCTGGCGACGCTGATCGTGACCGCCTGCGGTCGTACCGAAACGCCGGCGCCGGAACCCGCACCGGCAGACACACCCGATGCCGCGCCGATGGCTGCAGGCGCCACCCCTTCCCCTTCCACTTTGCCGACCGCGGTCGAGGCCGATGGCTTTGTCGAGGACTACAACACCTTCCTGCGCGAGAATTCCGCGCGCCTGTCCGCGGCACACTGGCTGGCGCAGACCTACATCAGCCCGGACAGCCAGATGCTGGCGTCGGCCGCCACCGAGGAATACCTCGCCTTCGAGTCCGGCAAGGCCGAGGCCGCCAAGCGATTCGACGATGTCGCCAGCCTGGCGCCGCAGACCGCCCGCGCCATAGAGCGCATCAAACTGGGACTGACCATGCCGGCGCCGTCGGACCCGGAGCTGCGCGCCGAACTTGCGCGGCTGTCGGCGAGCATGGAGGCGCACTACGGCGCCGGACAGTGGTGCCGGCCCAACGACGACGGCCAGGAGGAATGTCTGAAACTGCAGGCGATCGAGAAGATCATCGACAATGTCGGGCAAGACCACAGCGCGCAGCAGATCGAAGCCGCCTGGAACGCCTGGCATCGAACCTCGCGGCCGATCCGCGACGACTACCAGCGCTTTGCCGAGCTGATGAACCAGGGCGCGCGCGAACTCGGCTATGCCGATACCGGAGAGCTGTGGCGCGGGGGATACGACATGAGCCCTGCCGATTTCGAGGCCGAAGTCGAACGCCTGTGGCACCAGGTCGAACCGCTCTACGAGCAACTGCACTGCCTGGTGCGGCACAAGCTCAACGCCAGGTACGGCGACGAAGTGGTGCCGGCCGAGGGCCTGATTCCCGCCCACCTGCTCGGCAACATGTGGGCACAGCAATGGGGCAATCTCTATCCGCTGATCGAGCCCTACCCCGGCCACGGCACCCCGGAGGTCTCCAGCGTGCTGCGTGCACAGCGCGACGCCGGGTACCGCAGGCTGCTGGCCGAGTTCAAGGGCAAACCGTCGCCGGTCGACCTGGCCGAGATGGAGCACCAGGCCGACGCCGCCCAGGCGGTGGCGATGACCCGCATGGCCGAGGACTTCTACGTCTCGCTGGGCTTTCCCAAGCTGCCCGATTCTTTCTGGAGCAAGTCGCTGCTGGTGCAGCCGCGCGACCGCGACGTGGTCTGCCACGCCAGCGCCTGGGACATGAATCTGCAAGGCGACGTGCGCATCAAGCAGTGCATCGAGCCCAGCGAGGAACACCTGACCACCATTCATCACGAATTGGGGCACGTCTACTACTACCTGGCCTACAACCACCTGCCGCCGTTGTTCCAGACCGGCGCGCACGACGGCTTCCACGAGGCCATCGGCGACACCATTACCTTGAGCCTGACCCCGGCGCACCTGAAGACCGTCGGCCTGGTGGACGACGTGACGGTGAGCGAGCAGGCCACCATCAATTCGCAGATGAAGCAGGCGCTGGACAAGATCGTCTTCCTGCCGTGGGGCAAGCTGGTCGACCAGTGGCGCTGGCAGGTGTTTTCCGGCGAGATCGCGCCGGAGCAGTACAACGCAGGCTGGTGGAATCTGCGCGCCAGGTACCAGGGGGTGGCACCGCCGAACCCGCGATCAGAAGACGACTTCGACCCCGGCGCCAAGTACCACATTCCCGGCAACACGCCGTACACGCGCTACTTTCTGGCGTTCATCCTGCAGTTCCAGTTCCAGAAAGCGCTGTGCGACGCCGCCGGCTTCGACGGCCCGCTGCACGAGTGCGACACCTATGGAAACGCCGAGGCCGGCGAGCGCTTTCTGGAGATGCTGGCGCAGGGCGCCTCGCAGCCCTGGCCCGACACGCTGGAAAAGCTGACCGGCACGCGCAGCATGGACGCCTCGGCCATCCTTGATTATTTCGCCCCTCTCAAGACCTATCTGGAGGAGCAGAACCAGGGCAGGACCTGCGGGTGGTCGGCGCCATGATCCTGCCGATCAGATGCCCCGGAGGCGCTGGCGCACATGCGTGAACACCTGACCCTGCGTTACGGCGGCGTGGCCGTCGCGCTGCACTGGCTGATTGCCCTGTTGATTTTTTCCGGCCTGACCCTGGGCAGCTACATGGTCGACCTGAAGATGTCGCCGGACAAGCTCAGGTTCTATTCCTGGCACAAGTGGATCGGCATCACGGTCTTGCTGCTGGTCTGCCTGCGAGTGGCGTGGCGGGTGACGCATGCACCGCCGCCGCCCAATCCGCAGCATCCGCTGTGGCAGCAGCGCCTGGCGGCCTCCGCCCACCTTTCGCTGTACTTGCTGATGTTCATGCTGCCGCTGAGCGGCTGGCTGTTCAGTTCGGCCAGCGGCTTTCAGGTGAAGTATTTCGGCGTGGTGCCGCTGCCGGATCTGGTCGGCAAGAACAAGGAACTGGCCGATCTGTTCAAGACCGTTCATGAACTCCTGGGGTGGGCGCTGGTCTTGACCGTGGGCGCGCACATCGCCGGCGCCCTCAAACATCAGTTCATCGACAAGGACCGCACGCTGGGCCGCATGTGGTTCGGGCGGCGCAAGGAACAACACAGCTCATGATCCGACGCATCCTCAGCGGGGCCGCACTGGCCATCGCCACCGCCGTATGGGCCACCGCCTCGGTGCCGGTAGATGCCGGCAAGAGCCACATCCGCGCCACTTTCACCCAGATGGGCGTCGACGTCGATGCGGATTTTCGTGCGTTCTCCGGCCAGGTAGGCTACGACCCCGCCGCGCCGGAACAGGGCGCGGCGAGATTGCAGATCCGGACCGCCAGCTTCGACATCGGTGACGAGGAGTACAACGCCGAGGTGCGCAAGGCCGAATGGCTGGACAGCGACGCACACCCCGTGGCGGTCTTCGAGTCCACCGCGATCCAGCCTTTGGGCGAGGATCGCTTCAAGGCCACCGGCACCCTGACGCTCAAGGGCCGGACCGCGACGGTCAGTTCGGAAATCACGGTCAGGACGCAGGCCGGGCAGCGTCATTTCAGCGGCAGCCTGCCGATCTCGCGCAAGGCGTTCTCGATCGGCGATGCCGAGTGGGACGAAGTGCTGGAAGATCAGGTCACCGTCAGGTTCAACATCGTCGTCCCCGCATCCTCATCCTGATCTGCCACCCTGATACCTGTACCCAATACCAAAGGATCCTCCATGCGCCGCACCCTCCTCGTCACCGCCCTGATCGCCGCCGGATACGCCGGCAGCGTTCCGGCAGCGCCGGTCACCTACACCGTCGAGCCGGGTCACACCTATCCCAGCTTCAAGGCCCAGCACCTGGGCATCTCGTACTGGCGTGGCAAGTTCAACAAGTCCGCCGGCACCGTAGTGCTGGACCGCGAAGCGCAGACCGGCACGGTGGACATCACCATCGACGCCGCCAGCGTCGACTTTGGCCACGACAAGATGAACGAGCACGCGCTCAAAGAGGATTTTTTCCACGTCGGGAAATATCCCGAGATCACCTACAAGGGCACCATTGGATTCGACGACGGCGAGCCCGACGAGGTCAAGGGCGAGCTGACCATGCTCGGCGTCACCAAGCCCGTGAAGCTGGACATCCGGAGCTTCAAGTGCATCGAACATCCCATGCTCAAGGTGGAAGTCTGTGGCGCCGATGCCGAGGGCGAGTTCAACCGCTGGGATTTCGGCATGAAGTACGGCGCACCGACCCATGAACTCGGCAAGGCGATGATCGAGATCCAGATCGAAGCGCTGCGCAAGAACTGATCCGCGTCGGCGCGGAATCCGGCAGCAATTCTCCGGGATGCCCCGCGGCCCCGGCAGACATCGCCGCTGGATTCCGGGTTCGCCCGCCGACGCCCCGGAATGACGGGATTCGGCGACGACGGCGGACTCTGACTGGACGACCGTGGGGCGCCGCACGCTTCGGCTCAGAGATCGTCCATCCCCAGTTCCTGGATTTTCCTCGTTAGCGTGTTGCGGCCCCATCCCAGACGTCTGGCCGCTTCCTGACGTTGTCCGCGGGTGGCGTCGAGGGCGGCTTCGATCAGCGCGCGCTCGAAGCGCGGCAGGGCCTCTTCGAGCAGGTCGCTGCGACCGGATGCGAATTCGCCGTCGGCCCAGCCTCGCAACTGTGCATCCCAGTTCTGCGTGCCGACCATCGGCGCAGGGGGCGCAGGGGTCGCAGGGGGCGCAGGGCTCTGCATCCCGGCCGCAGGCACGCCAGGGACCGGGGCGGGGGCCGGCCGGCGCGCGTGCTCGACGACGGCCGGCGCGGCCCCGATCAGGGTATTTCCTTCGACCGCCAGCGCTTCGGCTATCGGTGAGGGCGGGGCCGCCGATGCGGCCTGGGGCTCGACCTCGCGCAGTTCCGGTGGCAGGTCCACGAGGTGCACATCCTGGCCGGGTGCCATCACCGTCAGCCAGCGGCAGACGTTTTCGAGCTGACGCACGTTGCCCGGCCAGGCGAAGTGCTTGAGTCGCTCCATCACGTCCGGCTGCACGCGCTTGACCTCGGACTGCAGTTCGCGCGCGGCCTGGACCAGGAAATGGCGCATCAGCAGCGGAATGTCCTCGGCACGCTCGGCCAGGCTCGGAATGCGCACGCGGATGACGTTCAAGCGGTGGTAGAGGTCTTCGCGAAAGCCGCCCTCCTTGACCAGGACCTCCAGGTCCTGGTGGGTGGCGGCAATCACCCGCACGTCCACCTTGACCGGTGCCACGCCGCCGACGCGGTAGAACTCTCCGTTCTGCAGCACGCGCAGCAGGCGGGTCTGCAGGTCGGCCGGCATGTCGCCGATCTCGTCGAGAAACAGGGTGCCGCCGTCGGCCAGCTCGAAGCGGCCCTTGCGCTGCGTCTGCGCACCCGTGAAGGCGCCGCGCTCGTGACCGAAGAACTCGGACTCCATCAGGTCCTTGGGGATGGCGGCGGTGTTGACCGCAATGAACGGCCGCGGCGCGCGCGGCGAGTTGACGTGCAGCGCCCGCGCCACCAGTTCCTTGCCGGTGCCGGACTCGCCGGTGATCATCACCGTGATCTGGCTCTGCGACAGCCGCCCGATGGCGCGGAACACGTCCTGCATCGCCGGCGCCTCTCCGATGATGGCGGTGGGGCCCAGTTCCGGCAGCGGTTCGACCACCTCGCGGCGGGCAGCGGCACGGCGTACCAACTCGGTGACGGCGTTGACGTCGAACGGCTTGGGCAGGTATTCGAAGGCGCCGCCCTTGTAGCTGGCCACCGCGGCTTCCAGGTCCGAATGCGCGGTCATCACGATCACTGGCAGGCCGGGCCTGTCGCGGCGCACCCGCTCCATCAGTTCCAGGCCACTGACGCCCGGCATGCGGATGTCGGTGATCAGTACGTCGGGGGTGTCTTCGTCCAGCGCATCGAAGAGTTCTGCCGCGCCCTCGAAGGTCTGCACCCGCATGCCGGCACGCATCAGCGATTTCTGCATCACCCAGCGGATCGATTCGTCGTCGTCCACCACCCAGACTTCCAGCGCTTTGGTCATGTTCGGTTTGCGGTCAGGCCGTCTCGCCGTCGAGCGGCAGGTACATGGAGAACACCGTGCAGCCGGGGCGCGAGCGGCATTCCACCAGGCCTCCGTGCGCATGGATGAGGGACTGCGCCATGGGCAGACCCAGGCCCGTGCCATCGGCACGGGTGGTGACCATGGGATAGAAGATTCGGTCGATCAGCGTCGGCGGAATGCCCGGACCGTTGTCTTCGATGTCGATCTGGATCACCAGCCGGAAGCGCGCGCCGCCAATGGTGAACTGGCGTCGGGTGCGACTGCGCAGGACCACCGTGCCTTCCATGCCGCTGCCGGCAATGGCCTGCATGGCATTGCGCACCACGTTGAGCACGGCCTGGATGAGCTGCTCGCGATCGGCGGTCAGCTCGGGTATGGACGGATCGTAGTCGCGCAGCAGGACCAGGTCGCCGCCGGCCTCGGCCTCGCACAACTGGCGCACGTGTTCGAGCACCTCGTGGATGTTGACCGGCGCCATCTGCGGCAGGCGGTTGGGCCCGAGCATGCGGTTGACCAGATTCTGCAGGCGATCGGCCTCGCGGATGATCACGCCGGTGTATTCGCGGTGCGTGTTGTCGGGAAAGTCCTGTTCGAGCAGCTGCGCCGCGCCGCGGATCCCGCCCAGTGGATTCTTGATCTCGTGCGCCAGCCCGCGGATCAGTTCGCGCGAGGCCTGGTGCTGGGCCAGCATCAGCTCGTCACGCGAGATGCGCAGGTGACGGTCCAGTGCCAGACACTCCATGACCAGCCCGGTGGACTTGCCCAGCAGAATGGGCGTGACGGTGCAGTCCAGGGTGATGGGCCGCTCGCCAGACTGATGCAGCGTCATTTCGCGATCGATGAAACCGGTACCCGAATCCAGCGCGCGGTACAAACGTTCGATGCAGCCGCCGAACAGCGGGATGGCCTGCGCCAGCGGTTCGCCGACCGAGTGACGGCGGCTGACTTCGAACAGGCTTTCGCCCGCGGAGTTGATGGAGGCCACGGCAAGCCTGACATCCAGGCACACGATGGCCGTGGTCAGGCCGTCGAGCACCACGTCGGGAGCAACCCGGGTGCGAGGGACGAATTTCATGCGAGGGGCCAACGCAAAACCTGCGCCACGGAAAGTGGCAGGCAGGCTAGCGCATAGGGCACATTGAGGCACTGTCTTGGTGCGTCATCCGCTCGGCGCACCGCGGGTGTGCGGATCGATCTCGCTGGACCCTCTCACGTCCCTGCTGCTGCAACCCGGAATCAACGGTCCCGGGTCAGGCTCACCGTCGGCGGTTTCATGTGCACGATCACCGGAGCGGCGCGCGCCACCTCGCGCCCCCGGGCGTCGACCGCAGCGACGCTGACCAGGTGTTCGCCGCGCTCCACCCCTTCGAGCACATAGCTCAGTGTCCGGGTGGCCTGCGTGTTCTGCGGGCTGCCGTCGAGCATGTAGAGCAGGCCGTATCCCTCGGGCAGCGGGCGGTCCAGCGCCACGTTGACCATCAGGCGCCGGTCATCGCCGCGGAAGGTCTGCTCGGGGGCCGGGGCGGTGATGCGCAGTTCCACCGGCGCCTGAGGCGCCTTCGGCCGGGCATCGGCATCGGCGCCGCGGTCCGCCGGGGGGCCCGGCGGCGGGCCGATCACCTGCAGCGGCGGCAGCTTGGCCGGTCGGGCGTCCTTGCTCGGCGGCTGGTCGGTGTAATGGACCACGCCCTGTGGGTCGACATAGCGATAGACCTCGGCCCGCGCCGGCAGGCACAGACACAGGCACAGCAGGGCCAGGATCGGGGCCGGTGATCGCCGGCCGTAGCGTGTTTTCATGGCAGTTCACCTGCGCGCATGACGCAAGCATAGAGGCTTTTGCGGCGTTCGAGGTTCCTTCCTCCCCTTCCTAGGACTCAGGCCACGGCCGCCTCCAGTGCTTCGAGCGCTTCCTGCAGGTGATCCAGCAGGCGCTGCACCGACGGCAGGGTGCGGCGACAGGCGATCAGGCCGAAATCCACCTTGTCCTGGCGGCTGACCAGGGTGATGTTGAGCGCCAGCCCGTCCAGCAGCAGTGACACCGGGTACAGGCCGTCGAGCTGGCAGCCCTGCCAGTACATGGGCTGGCGCGGACCGGGCACGTGCGAGATCACCACGTTGATCGGCATGTTCTCCCAGCCGCCGACGAGCCGGGCCACGCCCGGCGCCAGCATGGCCAGCGAGTAGGCCAGCAGTTCGGCCTGGCTCATGCAGGCAAAGCGCGCCTTGCTGTAGTCCACCGACGCCTTGATGGCGGCAAAGCGCTGCAGCGGATCGTCCAGGTGCGTGGCCAGATTGACCAGCATGAAGGCGATCTCGTTGCCCGGCTGCGCCTGCTCGCGATCACGGTGCAGCGACACCGGCACGCCGGCCACCAGCGGCCGTTCGGGCAAGGCGCCCAGATCGGTCAGATAACGTCGCAGGGCGCCGGCGCACATCGCCAGCACGACGTCGTTGGTGGTGGCGCCCAGCGCCTGGCCGACCGCCTTGATGCGCCCGGTGGAATAGGACTGCGCAGCGAAACGTCGCGAGGCGGTGATGCGCTGATTGAGGATGCTGCGCGGCGCACGCAGCGAGGTCACCAGATCCGGATGATGGATGCGCGCGTCGCGCAGGGTTTCGCGCAGTTGCCGCACCACCGGTGGGATCGACGCCGCCTGCACCTTGAGCTTCTCCAGTCCGGACAGCGCCTTGGCCAGCACCGGCGTGGACTGCTCACCGCTGCCGACCTCCCAGGTCGGCGGCATCTGCGCCGAGACCCGGGCATCGTCGGCCATCGACTTGATCAGCAGGCGGATACCGGAGACGCCGTCGACCACCGAATGGTGGATCTTCATGTAGGTGGCGATACGGCCGTCTTCCAGCCCTTCGATCAGGTACACGCGCCACAGCGGGTAGGCGCGGTCCAGATGCGCGCTGTGCACCCGCGACACCATCGCCAGCAGCTCGCGGATGCGCCCCGGCCGGGGCAGGGCCAGGTGCACGAAATGATGCGCCAGGTCGAAATGCGGATCGTCCTCCCAGTAAAACCTGCCGAAGCGCGACAGTGGCCGGCGGTCGAACGGCGATCGCGCAAGTTGCGACTGGTTCAGCCGTTCGGCCAGTCGCGCCGCGAAGTCCGGCGTCGACCCCGGCGGCGGCGAAAACAGGGCCAGCGCACCGACGTGCAACGGCTGATGGCGCCGCTCCAGGCGCAGGAAGGCCATATCAACGGGGGACAAACGGCGCACGACGCTCTCTCCTCGCCCTGACCGGATTCAGCCGTCGCATCAGGCGGGCAAACAGCTCGCCCAGGCCGGCGGCGAAACCGGCCGGCATGCGGCGGTAGTTGCGCTCCAGCGC
>JAJFJX010000045.1 GCA_021773655.1 Panacagrimonas sp. | reverse complement strand
GCAGCCGCAGCCGCAGCCGCAGCCGCAGCCGCAGGCGCAGATGACGGCAGCAGTTCCTGGGGCGGCGAGAGTCCAGTCGAGGCGTCGGCAGGTGCGGGGTCGGCGGTCTCGGGAACCACGTCCGGCAGCCGTGGCGCCTCCGGCAGCGGGTCCAGGCGCAGTTCGGACGGCAACGGTGAGCCCAGGGTCTCGGCTGCCGGCACACGCAGTTCTTCAGACCCCGGCGCGGGAAATTCGGCCATGACCGCGGCCGTTTCCTCCGGACTGAGCAGGCTCAGTTCCTGGCGCTGGCGATCTTCCGGCGTCATCGCCGCCAGGCGGGCGTCCAGCTCGCGATAGGCCTGGCGCAGCGTGGTGGCGGCAGTGTCGACCTTGTCGTTGCGCATGCCGATGTCGATCAGGTCCCGGGCTACGGCGTCGATCAGGCGCGCCCGCACGCTGTGGTGTTCTGCGCTGATCTCGGTGGCGTCCATGCTGATCAGCACCTGCACCAGGCGGTTGATCGCGTCGATCCACGGACGGCTGTTCATGCCGTCGCGCAGCAAACGGGCGGCCATCAGCGGCCCCCAGCCGATGCGCAGGAACTGCAGCAGCGACGGCAGCGGCTTGCGCCCCAGCGTGTGGACTTCCAGCTCCTGGGCGACGGTCCGTCGAACCTTGTTGAGGACGTTTTCCCGTCGCGTCTCCGATTCTTCCCGCTGTTGGTCGAGGAACGCGCTGATCTCGATCGAGTTCAGCGGCAGCAGTTTGTGCACCTCGGGGCGCACGAAGGTGGCCGACAGGTCGATCTGTTCGGCAATGTGACGCAGCCGCTCCTCCAGACGCCTGACCACCGTCGGGCTGGCCACGCGCGACGAGGCCGCGGTCTCGGCTGCCTCGGCCACCAGCCGCCGCACCGGGTGCGCGCGGTTGGAAAAGAAGCTGCCGTCGGCCAGCGCGATCTTGATCAGGGGGAAGCGCAGGCGTTCGAACGGCGGCCGCATCGACTTGGGCAGATGGGGGTCGGAGAGGATCTCGTTGCACATCTGCCCGACCAGCGAAAGGCGTTGCGAGGGGGCGACCTGGCTGGCCGAGGGTGCGTCCAGGCCCATGCGGGTGGCGAACCCGAGCAGCTCCTCGGCAAACGCGGCGTCCTGCGGGCGGTAGCCGCCCATGCGATCGCCGATGTCCTGCAGGGCTTCGCGCGTGTGGCGATCCAGGGTCGGCAGTTCCAGCGGTTGGTCGCCGATGAATGCGGCAACATCCGGTGGCGCGCCGTAGGCCGACCAGGTCGGCGTTGCGGCGGCGGGCAGCGGCTCCAGCGGCCGGACGCCGTGGGCATCGAACAGGCGCGCCGCGGCCTGGTAGATCTGGCCCAGTCCGGCGGCGCAGTACTGATCGAACAGCTTGTAAAGCAGCAGGCGCACCGACAGCGTCAGATCCAGTCCTCGCAGGCTCGCCTTGAACGCTTCGCAGATCGACTCCGGCGACAGCGCATGCCGGGCGATGGGGACGCCGAGCTGGCGAATCAGGTGATTGATGCGCCGGTTGAGCTCGCGCAGGGCTTCGCGATGCCGGGTCTCGGCCTTGGCGGCCAGATTGCCCACCGCGATCTTTTCTTCCAGCTCCTCGGTGTGCTGCAGTGCCAGCCGGTCGAGGTCGATCTCCCCGGTTTCCAGGGCGGCGCTGGACTCGAAACTGGCCCACAGTGCGCGTTCGAATTCGCGCTCGATGCGGCGGCGCTCCAGTCGCAGCCTGCGCATGGTGTCGAAAGCAAAGCGCTGCTCGTCGCCCACCCCGGAACGCTGACTCATCGCGAACAGGCTGTCGTCCGCCCCTTCGAACAGGGCTCGCAACTGCGCCACGAGCAGGGGCTGCGTCAGCGCGCGCAGGGAATCGATGATCGGGTGGGCGGCGGGCAGCAATTCCGTGTCCGGCGGCAGCGGCCCGCCGGGCGTGGGAAAAAGTCGGTGGACGGTCGCGCTCATCAATGGAAGGGTGTTCGACTGATCCGGGGGCGGCCTGGTGTCATGGACCTGCAACGGTCCACCTCGCGGGGCCGGAACCGGACGATACCTGCCCCACATGAATTGTGCGCGCCCGGCAATCTGCGTCCGCGCCGCCGCAGACACCGGGCGCCGCGGCCCCGACAAACGGGACGCGGCATGGGTTGCCACGAATCGCCAGTTTGATATCCGCTTATCCGCATAAGAGGATATGAAAGGTACAATGCCGGAATGAACGACGCCCGATCTCTCTGCCGCCCCGACTGCACCGATGTGCTGCGGGACCTGCTGGCCCGCCGCATCCTGGTCATCGACGGCGCCATGGGCACCATGGTGCAGGGCTACCGGCTCGGCGAGGACGACTACCGCGGGAAACGGTTTCGTGACTGGGGGCAGGACCTCAAGGGCAACAACGATCTGCTGGTGCTCACCCAGCCCGAGATCGTTCGCCAGATCCACGGCAAGTATCTGGCCGCGGGGGCGGACATCATCGAGACCAACAGCTTCAACGCGCAGCGCATCTCGATGGCCGATTACGGCATGCAGTCGCTGAGCTACGAGATGAACGTGGCCGCTGCGCGGGCGGCGCGCGAAGCCGCCGATGCACATGCCACGGCGGACAAGCCGCGTTTCGTGGCCGGCGCCATCGGCCCGACCAATCGCACTGCCAGTATCAGCCCCGATGTCAACGACCCGGCCAGGCGCAACGTCACCTATGACGAGCTGGTCGAGGCCTATCTCGAACAGGCGCGCGGGCTGGTGGACGGCGGCGCGGACCTGTTCCTGATCGAGACCATTTTCGACACGCTCAACGCCAAGGCCGCGATCTTCGCCTGCCTGAGCCTGTTCGAACAGCGCGGACGCCACTGGCCGATCATCCTGTCGGGCACCATCACCGATGCGTCGGGCCGCACGCTCTCCGGACAGGTCGCCGAGGCGTTCTGGTATTCGGTGCGCCATGCCCGGCCGCTGGCGGTGGGCCTGAACTGCGCCCTGGGCGGCAAGGACATGCGGCCTTACATCGCCGAGCTGTCGCGTCTGGCGGATTGCCACATCTCCTGCTATCCGAACGCCGGCCTGCCCAACGCCTTCGGCGAATACGACGAGCTGCCTCATGACACCGCCGGCATCATCCGCGAGTTCGCCGAAAGCGGGCTGGTGAATATCGTCGGCGGCTGCTGCGGTACGACGCCGCCGCACATCGCCGCCATCGCGCAGGCAGTGGCCGGCATCAGGCCGCGCGTGCCTGCACAAACGCCACGCGTGTGCCGGCTGGCCGGCCTGGAAGCGCTGACGATCACCAAGGAACGCGGCTTCATCAACATCGGCGAGCGCACCAACATCACCGGATCGGCGGCGTTCAGAAAGCTGATCAAGGAAGAGGACTACAGCGCCGCGCTGACCGTGGCGCGACAGCAGGTCGAGGCCGGTGCGCCGGTGATCGATATCAACATGGACGAGGGCATGATCGACGGCATGGCCGCCATGACCCGGTTCCTGAATTTGATCGCGGGCGAGCCGGACATCTCGCGTGTGCCGATCATGATCGACAGCTCGAAGTGGGAGGTGATCGAGGCCGGCCTGAAGTGCGTGCAGGGCAAGCCCATCGTCAACTCCATCTCGATGAAGGAGGGCGAGGAGAAGTTCATCCGCGAAGCGCGTCTGTGCCTGAAATACGGCGCGGCGGTGGTGGTGATGGCGTTTGACGAGCAGGGGCAGGCGGACAATCTCGAACGCCGCAAGACGATCTGTTCGCGCGCCTACGAGATCCTCACCGAGCAGGTCGGCTTCGACCCCGAGGACATCATCTTCGACCCGAACGTGTTCGCCGTTGCCACGGGCATCGCCGAGCACAATGCCTACGGCACCGACTTCATCGAGGCCACGCGCTGGATCCGCGCAAACCTGGCGCACGCGCACGTCAGTGGCGGTGTGAGCAACGTGAGCTTCTCGTTTCGCGGCAACAATCCGGTGCGCGAGGCGATTCACAGCGTGTTCCTGTATCACGCGATCCAGGCCGGCATGGACATGGGCATCGTCAACGCCGGCGTGCTGCCGGTGTACGCCGATCTCGATGCCGAGCTGCGTGAGTGCATCGAGGATGTGATCCTGAACCGCCGTGAGGACGCCACCGAGCGCCTGGTGGAGATCGCGCCGCGATTCAAGGGCGACGGCGCGAAGCAGGAAGTCGCGGACGAGGCCTGGCGCTCCCTGCCGCTGGGCGAGCGCATCACCCATGCGCTGGTCAAGGGCATGGACCAGCATGTCGAGGCCGACACCGAATTACTGCGTGCCGAGATTTCCGCGCGCGGCGGACGGCCCATCGAGGTGATCGAAGGCCCGCTGATGGACGGCATGAACGTGGTCGGCGAGCTGTTCGGCGCCGGCAAGATGTTTCTGCCGCAGGTGGTGAAGTCCGCGCGCGTGATGAAGAAGGCAGTGGCCTACCTGATCCCCTTCATCGAAGCGGAGAAGAAGCCCGGGGACGCGGTGCAGGCCAAGGGCAAGATCGTCATGGCCACGGTCAAGGGCGATGTGCACGACATCGGCAAGAACATCGTCGGAGTGGTGCTCCAGTGCAACAATTACGACGTCGTCGATCTCGGCGTGATGGTGCCGGCGCAGAAGATTCTCGACGCGGCGCGCGCGGAGAAAGCAGACGTGATCGGCCTGTCCGGCCTGATCACGCCTTCGCTCGACGAGATGGCGAATTTCGCCAGGGAAATGGAGCGTCAGGGCTTCGACATCCCCCTGCTGATCGGGGGCGCCACCACCTCGCGCGCGCACACCGCGGTGAAGATCGACAAGGGGTACCACGGGCCGGTGGCCTGGGTGAAGGACGCCTCGCGCTCGGTGCCGGTTGTGGCCGCGCTGCTCTCTGCGGAGCAGAAGCCCAGGCTGGTTGCCGAACTCGAAAAGGAATACGAAAGCATCCGCGAGCGCCATGCAAACAAGGACCGGCAGGAGAAGTTCCTGCCGCTGGCGGCGGCGCGCGCCAATCGCACGCCCATCGACTGGCCCGGTTTCCGACCGTTCCGGCCGCGCATGCTGCGCCAGCAGGACCATGCGGTATGTGAGGGGCCGAACTGCGATCACCCCAATCATCGTCATCCCCGCGAAGGCGGGGATCCGGTAGTCGCTACACAGGACGCAGAAAGCCTGGATACCCGCCTTCGCGGGGATGACGGAGGTTTGCGGTACGTCAAAGTGCTGCGCGACTACCCGTTGTCCGAGCTGCGCGAGTACATCGACTGGCAGCCGTTCTTCATCGCCTGGGAGATGAAAGGCAAGTTCCCGGACATTCTCAACAACCCGGCGACGAGCGAGGTCGCGCGCAAGCTCTGGAGCGACGCGCAGACCATGCTCGATACGCTCATCGAGGAAAAGTGGCTGACGGCCAGTGGTGTGATCGGCCTGTTCCCGGCGCAGGCGGTCGACCACGACGACATCGCGGTCTACCGCGACGAGACTTACACCGCCGAGATCGCGCGCCTGCACAACCTGCGCCAGCAGGGCCAGCACCGCGACGGCGTGCCCAATCGCTGCCTGGCCGACTACGTGGCACCGCGCGAAACCGGCCTGCACGACTACCTCGGCGCGTTTGTGGTGACCGCTGGCCTGGGCTGCAGGGCACGGGTCGAGGCGTTCCGGAAGGCTCACGACGACTACAGCGCGATCCTGCTCGAATCGCTCGCCGATCGCCTGGCCGAAGCTTTCGCCGAGCGCCTGCACCAGCGCGTGCGCAAGGAGTTCTGGGGTTATGTGCCCGACGAGCACCTCGACAATCCAGCGCTGATCGACGAGAAGTACCAGGGCGTGCGCCCTGCGCCGGGCTATCCCGCCTGCCCGGAGCACACCGAGAAGGCGACCCTCTGGAAGCTGCTGGACGTGGAGCACAACATCGGCATGCAGCTCACCGAGTCGATGGCGATGTGGCCTGCCGCGGCGGTCAGCGGCTGGTACTTCGCCCACCCGCAGTCGCAGTACTTCATCCTTGGCCGGCTCGCCCGTGACCAGATCGAGGACTACGCCGCACGCAAGGGCTGGGACCGGCGCACCGCCGAGAAATGGCTGGCGCCGAATCTCGGCTACGAGCCGGAGGACTGAACCGGGCGCGAGCGTGCGACCCGCGTACGAAGCCCGGACCGCGCGGGCGTGGGCGCGGCCCGGGTCAGTGCCGGCTTACAATTCTGCGGCACTGGGTGTGGCACGGCGGCGGCGTTGCGCCCTCACCGGCCCGCCTCTCATCCGAGCCCGCATTCGCGACATGCCCGCTGGACCTCACGATTCCGAGCCTCCCCACTGGCTTGATCCGCCGCGCTGGTGGCGGCGCACGCGACCCCTGCGCTGGCTGGTGTTGCTGGCGGGGCTGGCCTGGGCCGGCTACGTGCTGGGCCTGTTCGAACGCCTGCACTGGGAAGATCGTGCCCTGCCGCAGGTGCTGGGCGGTGATGGCACCCACCCCGACAATGGCTTGTTCACCCGCGTCGCGGTCGGGGTGGCGCTGGCCGACCGCTTTCGCAGCTACGCGGGCGTCGAGGCCATCCGTGCCACGCTGCAGTCCGAGGGCCATGAGGACTTCAGGATTGCCATGCGGCGGGCGCCGGACTCTCCGCGCTACCCGGCCTATCGTTTCGACACGCTGGTTGTCGACGCCTACCGGCATCTGGGCGCCGAGGGACAATTGAGCCTGCATTTCTTCAACAACCGGCTCTACGAGGCGGAGTTCGTTCCGGTGGATCCGCGCAGCTACGCCCGCAAGTTGCGCAGTCTGGAACTGCAGC
This sequence comes from Panacagrimonas sp., assembly GCA_021773655.1. Classification (GTDB taxonomy): domain Bacteria; phylum Pseudomonadota; class Gammaproteobacteria; order Nevskiales; family Nevskiaceae; genus Panacagrimonas. Next base: position 2,697 of record JAJFJX010000045.1, on the reverse strand, counting down.
GCGACGCCAACGCGCGAGCCGAGAAGGTCGACGGCCACCTGCGCGTGGCCAGCACGGTCGAGTTGGCGGTCAGCGCGGTCGGGCAGCATCTGGGCACGCGCCCGTACGTGCTGTGGCAGGACCTGCGACTGATCGACGAGCGTGCGCTTTGGGATCAGCGCTTCGGGTCCATCCCCAAGCGCATCGTGACGCGATAGGCGCCCGGGCCGCAGGCACCGGCGTCGCGGCACCCTGCGGCGTCGCGTGGCTCAGTGGGCGTGGCCGCCGGCACCGTGGACATGGCCGTGCTCGACTTCCTCTGCGCTGGCTTCGCGCACTTCGGCAATTTCCACGTTGAAGTTCAGGCTCTGCCCTGCCAACGGGTGGTTGCCGTCCACCGTCACCATGTCGCCGGCGACCTGGGTCACGACCACGCTCGACGGACCATTGGCGCCCTGGGTCTGGAACCGCATGCCGGCCTGGACTTCGCTGATGCCCTGGAATGCCCGGCGCGGGACCTGCTGGATCAGGCGTTCGTCGCGTTCGCCGTAGCCCTGGGCGGGCTCGACCCGCACGTCGAGCTTGTCGCCGGCCTGCTTGCCGGTCAGGGCGGATTCAAGTCCGGCGATGATGCTGCCCTGCCCGTGCAGGTAGGCCAGCGCTTCGCCGCCCTGGGAACTGTCGAGGACCTCGCCTGCGTCGTTGGTGAGCGTGTAGTGAATGCTGACAACGCAGCGATCGGCGACTTGCATGTCGGTCTCCGGTAAGGCAAATGGTCTATCAGGATAACGCAGAGCGCCACAGAGTTCCGTGGCGACAGGGGAGCAAAGCAGCGATGAACGACACCGCAAATGGCTCGGTCATGGGGGGCGCGATCTGGATGATCGTCATCTCGGTCCTGTTGTTCTGGCTGCCCGGAATCGGCGGTTTCATTGGCGGATTGGTGGGCGGCAAGGTCGCTGGCGGCATGGGTGCGGCGCTGCTGGCCTGGCTGATGTCCTCGATCCTGGTGGGCGTGCTGTTTGCCACGCTAGGGACCCTGCTCAGCGGCATGATCCTGATCGGCGCGCTGGCCGGGCTCGGCGGGCTGATGCTGGGCTTCATCGATGCCGGGCTGCGCCTGCTGGGCGCGGTGATCGGCGGATTCCTGGCCTGATCGCGGACCGGTTACCAGGGCACCGGCTGGCCGTCGCCGGCGTAGAAGCCGCCGCTGTGCTCCGGCCCGAGATCGTCGATGACCTCGAGCAGGCGCTGTGCAGCCTGCTGCGCGCTGAGCCGGGGCGACGCGCCCTCAGGGCCCCGGAAGGGGCGTGAGAGCTCCGTATCCACTGTGCCCGGGTGCAGGGCGAGCACACGCAGGTTCGGTGCCCGACGCTTCATTTCCACCGCCAGGGTTCTCAGGAACTGGTTCTGCGCAGCCTTGGCGCCGCGATAGGCGTACCAGCCGCCGAGCCGGTTGTCGGAGATCGAACCGACCCGCGCCGACAGGCTGGCGTAGCAGGCGGGCTGGTCGTGGACCAGCAACGGCAAGGCGGCGCGGGCCAGCAGCAGCGGGCCGACGGCGTTGACCTTGAAGCTGTGGATCAGCGCCTCGGCGCGGACCGCTTCCAGCCGGCGTTCCGGGCGCAGGTCCGGAAGCGCCTGCAGAACGCCGGCGGTGTTGATCAGCAGGTGCAGACGACGGTGCCGTTGGATCAGGGGCGCCAACGCCAATTCCAGACTGGCGGCGTCGCTGATGTCGGCGGCCGCCAGCGCCAGACGGGGCCCGGCCCCTGCTGCCAGCGCCTGCAAGGCCTCGGCCCGTTGCGGCTGTCTGCAAATTGCAGTGATCCGGTGGTAGCGCGGGTCATCGGCCAGACGCCGTACCAGGGCCAGGCCGATGCCGCGACTGGCCCCGACCACGCAGGCTTCGCGCGCCGGCGTCGGCCAGGGCGCAGTGCCGGGCTCATTGTGTGGCATGGGCATCGCAGGGCCTTCGGGTGGGATTCAGGCGCCAGTACACCTGCGCCGCAGAGGTGTCGGAGTTTCAGTCGAGCTTTGTCGGTCCCATGCCCCCTCGTCCCGGCCGGTTTGCTGCCCGCCGAGCCCGGATGACATGATCGGCCGCATTCGATGACAGATTGAATGGAACGGAGCGCCTTCAGATGTGCAGACTCTTGCTGGCATTGGTGCTGGGTGTCTCCCTGGCCGCCTGCGGTGGCGATGGCGGCGCGATCACCACGCAGCCCGGCCCTGGCGGAGCGGGCAACTGCCAGGACGACTTCACCCCGGAGCGTGTGGCCGCCGGCGAGAACTGCGACCCGGATCTCAACCGCGGCAAGTTCTGTCCGCTGCTCCCCGCATCCGAGTACACCCGCAGCCGCTCCGAAGTCATTCCCTGCGACGGCGTGAGCATCAGCATCCACGCCATCAGCGGCGGCGGGTTCGGGTCCGAATACATCGCCATCCGCCCCAGCGGCGGCGGCGAACCCTCGGCGGTGTATCTGGCACTGCACTACCTCGGGGCCTCGGCCGATTTCTTTGCCAATCTGATCCGCATGACCGAACTGGCCAAGGCCCGCAACGTGCTGGTGCTGGTCCCGCAGGCGCCCGGGGCCATCGACTCGGTCCCGGTGCCGGACGGACTGCCGGCCACCGAAGGCAGCGCGCTGTCCCGCTGGCCCACCTCGTTGACCCAGCCGGTGGAAAGTTACCTGCAGTTTCTTGATGCCGTGGTGG
>JAJFJX010000440.1 GCA_021773655.1 Panacagrimonas sp. | reverse complement strand
GCCTGCTCGCCGGACGCGCCACCGGCAGCGCCGGCGACGACGGCGGAGCCCTCGCCCTCGCCGACACCGACGCCGCGCGTGTTCCCACAGTTCGACGATGCGCATCTGCAGGCCGGTCGTGCGGTCTGGCTGGGCACTTGTGCGGGCTGTCACGACGTGGGTATCGCCGGTGCGCCGGTGCTCGGCGACGTGGCGGACTGGGCGCCGCGGATCGCGCAGGGACGCGAGGTTCTGCTCGCGCACGCACGCGAAGGTTTCTTCGGGTCCGGCGGCACCATGATGCCGGCGCGCGGCGGAAACGAGTCGCTCAGCGATGCCGACATCGCGGCTGCCGTCGACTACATGGTCGCAGCCAGCCGAGCGCCATAACGCCATGTCCATGTCACCCGATCAGGTCGCCTGCGTGAAACGAAGCTGGGCACGCCTGCAGCCGCGGCGCCTGATCGTCGGCGAGCGCTTCTACCGCCGCCTGTTCAAGCTCGACCCGGCGGTGCGTGCGCTGTTCCATCGCGACATGGCCGACCAGACCCGGCGCCTGGTGGTGATGCTCGACATCGCGGTGTGCGGACTCGACGAGCCGGCCGTCCTCACGCCGATCATTCAGGCCCTGGGCGCGCGACACGCCCGGTATGGCGTCGACGCCGCGCACTACGGCACGGTCGGCGCCGCGCTGCTGTGGGCGCTGGGCGAGGGCCTGACAACGGAATTCACGCCGGAAGTCGAAGCGGCCTGGACCGGGTTCTACGCATTCATCGCCGATCACATGCAGTCACCGAACGGGAGCGCGTCGTGAATCTGCCTCTGCCGGAAGTCCGGCGTCCGGGAATGATCGGCACGGCGAGCGTGCTGGAGCACACCCGCACCGGTCTGTGCCAGCTCGATGCGAGCGGCCGCCTGCTGTACGTCAACGCTGCGGCCGCGCAACTGCTGGGCGCCGAGCCCGCACGGCTGCTCGGCCTTCGCATACAGGATCTGGTCCCGCTCCGGCGTGCGGACGGACCGCCGCGCCAGTCCGAGTCGGTCGAGCTGCTGCTGGCGCTGCGCGAAGGGCGCGCCGCAACGGTCGAGGGCGAGCCGATCACTCGCATCGATGGCCAGGTCTTCCAGGCCGACTGCCTGCTCGATCCGGTGCGGGTCGGGGGTGTGCTGGACCACTTCATCCTCAGCCTGGTGGATGTCAGCAAGCGCTGGCGTGCCGAGGAACACGGCCGGCGCGTGCGCTGCGAACTGGAACAGCGCGTGGCCTCGCGCAGCGCGGAGCTGCGCGAGGCGCTGGACGAACTCAATGCGGTCACCGAGCGCCTGCGCGAGCTGTCGGCCCACGCCGAGTGCGCGCGAGAGAACGACCGCTCACGCATCGCCCGCGAGATCCACGACGAACTGGGCAGTGTGCTGGTCGCGCTCAAGCTCGACCTGAGCTGGCTCGGCAATCGCCTGCAAGACCGCGCCGAGCTGGTGACCAAGACCGCGTCCATGCGCCGACTGCTGGACAACGCGGTGGTCGAGGTGGGCCGCATCATCACTGACCTGCGGCCGTCGATTCTCGATCACCAGGGCCTGTGGGCGGCCATGGAGTGGCACGCGCAGGAGGCGATCAGGGCGGCTGGCCTGGGCGGCGGCATCGATCTGGTCGGCGTATCCGGCTACGGCCCGCCGGAAGGAGCGCTCGCGACCGCCGCCTACCGCATCTTCCAGGAGATGCTCAACAACGTGGCACGACATGCGCATGCAACGAGCGTGGACATCCGCGTGGGGCTCGAAGATGGCGGCCTGGAGATCGTGGTCGAGGACAACGGTCGCGGGATCAGCGCCGATGCCTTGAGCAACCCGCGCTCCTACGGCCTGGTCGGCATGTACGAGCGCGCGCGACATTTTGGTGGCCGGGTGTCGATTGCTGCACGCGGCAAAGGCGGCACCCGCGTGCGTGCCTGGCTGCCGTTTGAGCCCGCCTTTCCCCTGACGGCCCATGCGGCCATGGAGATCGAACATGATTCGCCTGCTGATCTGTGATGACCATGCGGTGGTGCGGGCCGGACTGGCGCAGATGATCGAGGGCGCAGAGCGCTTCGGGGCCTGCGCCCAGGCGGCGGACGGCTTCGAGGCGCTGCGCATCCTGCGCAGCGAGCCGATCAGCGTGCTGCTGCTGGACATTGCGCTGCCCGGTCGCGACGGCCTGGAGGTGCTCAAGCAGGTGCGGCGCGAATGGCCGCAGTTGCCAGTGCTGATGCTCTCGACCTATCCCGAAAGCCAGTACGCGCTGCGCTGCCTCAAGCTCGGCGCCAACGGTTATCTCAACAAGAGCGCCGATCCGGATCAGCTCATCGCCGCCATCCGAAAGGTCGCCGGCGGTGGCAGCTATGTGAGCGCGGTGGTAGCCGAATCGATGGCACTGTCCCTGCGCCGTGACAGCCAGTGCGCGCCGCACGAGCTGCTGTCCGCCAGGGAGTACCAGGTGTTCGGTCTGATCGCCAGCGGCCGTTCGCTGGCGAAGATCGCCGACGCCCTGCACCTGTCTCCGAACACGGTCAGCACCTATCGCGCGCGGGTGATGGAAAAGATCGGCACGGCCAACGACGTGGAAATCGCGCTCTACGCCATGCGCCACCAGCTGATTTCCGGAGCGCTGCCGCAGCAGACACCGGCCGCGGCGCAGCTCGACGAGGCAGCCCTCTATCACAGCGCAGCGGCCTGATTGCGTCCGCACGTGTAGTGCTGTGACTACAGGCTGTGGTGGCGCCGCCACAGCACGATCGCGGATTTCGCGATGGGACTGCGGCCTTCGCCTGATTAGGCTCGATACAGGCTCGCAAAACGTCAGGCGCCTTGCGATCAGGCCGGTTCTGACTGCAGCGCCTGCGCGAATCCGATCATCACTTTCTCGTCACGATGGAGTTCACACCATGCCCAGCCTGTCCCGATCACTGCTGCCGCTGCTCGGTCTTGGCGCCGCGGTGGCGCTGTTGAGTGCCTGCGGTCCGGCCGCCGAAACGCCCTCGGCCGCCGGGCCGGGCGAGTCCAGGCTGATCACGCCGCGAGCCATGGCAGATTCCCTGCACGCGGTGATGAACGCGGACCGCACGGTCTACACCCGCCTGATCGTCAACCGCCTGCAGAACGAGGAGAAGGTGATCAAGGCCTCCGAGCACTGGAAGGATGAAAAGGCGCTGGTGCTGCCGGCGCAGATGTTCCGCTTCGGCGCCGAGATGGTGGCCGAGAAGAACATGCCGTTCTCGTACTCGCTGCAATCGGTATGGCCCATCAACAAGCAGAACGCGCCCAAGACCGATGCCGAGAAGACCGGCCTGCAGTACGTGGTCGACCACAAGGGCGAGAACTACTACACAGAAGAAGTGCTCGGCGATCAGCGCTACTTCACCGCGGTGTACCCTGACAACGCCGTTGCACCTGCCTGCGTCACCTGCCACAACGAGCACAAGGACACGCCCAGGACCGACTTCAAGCTCGGTGACGTCATGGGCGGCGTCGTGATCCGCATTCCCATCTAGAGGCCCGAACCCGCCATGACTCCGCAACAGGCAGCACTCGTCAAATCATCCTGGGAGCAGGTCCTGCCGATCCAGGACGCCGCGGCCGAACTGTTCTACGGCAAGCTGTTCACGCTCGACCCCGGACTCAAGCCGCTGTTCAAGGGCGACATGAAGGAGCAGGGACGAAAGCTGATGACCATGATCAACACCGCGGTTCGCGGTCTGGACAATCTTCCCGCCATCGTTCCGGCGGTGAAGAACCTGGGCAAGCGCCACGTCGGCTACGGCGTCAAGACCGAAGACTACGGCACCGTCGGCATTGCCCTGCTGTGGACCCTGGAACAGGGCCTGGGCCCTGCGTTCACGCCCGAGGTCAAGGCGGCCTGGACCGAGGTCTACACCGTGCTCGCCACCACCATGCAATCCGACTGAGCCACTCGCGCAACGCGGTTGCAGAGCCTCCCGGGCTGCAGCGGCGTGGCGCTCTTGTGTTCATGTCGCTAGACCCCGGCGAAGCCCGCCGGGGTATCTGCGATTCATGCGCTGATTTTTTTGCGGTGTGGTCGAAAGGCGATGCAGCGCGGGCGGCGCGGCGCCCCGGCTCGAGGGGCCAAAGGCACGCGCAGGCGCTATTCTCGCGCGCCGCGCACCTGCTGCACCCGATGAACGCCACCCCCGATGTCCTGACCATTGCCGACCTGAAGCTTGACGATCTGCGCCGCCTGCTGGGCG
>JAJFJX010000439.1 GCA_021773655.1 Panacagrimonas sp. | reverse complement strand
GCGTTCTTCCACGGCCGCAACGCGGGGCGGCTGGTGGTCATTGGCCCCATCAACCTGCCGGTGGGGCGGCTGTTCGTGGAAGAAGTCATCGTGGAATGCCGCAAGCGCGGCGCCACGCGCGTGGACCTGCTGGCCTTCGAGTTCGAGATGGGCCTGTTCCCGGCGGTGCTGGAAGAGGCCAGGCAGAAGGGCATCGACCTCACGCCCCGGTACATTCCGAAAGAAGTCTTCGACAAGCGCGCGGTGGACAAGGGGCAGGTGGTGTTCCACGACATCAGCTTCGTCGAGGCCACGCCGCGTTGTGACAAGAAGAACAAGCTGCGCGTGCGCATCGAGCTGACCGACTTCTCGGTGTATTACAGCCAAGGCGCGGCCGAGGCTGCCATCGCCGCGATGAAGGAGGGCAAGAGCGAAGTCGTGTGCGATGCCGGCCAGTTGGTGAAAGTGAGCAAGTCCAAGGACGGCGTCGTCAAGCGCGAGCGGCTCACCAGGCACTGGACCGACTGGGTGGACTACTGGGCGGTGGATTTCGACTACCAGTCGCGCAAGGAGATCATCAAGGTGGCCGTGAGCCGCGACGGTTCCCTGCCCGGATTCGAACCGCCCCAGGGCGGTCTACCGCTGGAATACGAGGAGCAGTGGACCGGCGGCTACATCTTCGAGAACGAGTGGCAGAGCTTCCGCACGCGCCAGTCACGAGACCTGGAACTCATTTCGGCGGACCACAGTTACGACCGGCCGGGTCGGTACACCGTGGCCGTGAAGGTGATCGACATCTTCGGTAACGACACCATGACCCTGGTTCCCGTGTCGGTCGGATAAGCGCGGATACGATCCAGGATCGTCGCCGGCCCGCCCACGGCGACGGGCTTGCGCGACCCGGGATGATTCACTCGTACCCCAGCTGCCGCGACAGAAAGCTGCAACTGGCGATCAGCAGCCGGGCTACCTCGGGCACGTTGGCTGCGATGCGGTGCTGCGGCCCCGCAATGGCCACCGCCACCGTCTCGTCGCGCGCTTTGAGAAACGTCGCCACGGCCCACACGTCGCTCACGTTCTCGCCGCGCGTCACGAAGTAGCCGAGCTTGCGGCTCTCCAGCAGGTCGGTCACCAGGGCGTCGTGTCCGGTCTTGGTGGCGGCGGTGATGGCAGCGAGCTTGCGCTCCTTCAGCCAGGCGCGCTGCTCCGGCTCCTTCAGGCTGCCCAGCAGGGCCTTGCCGATGGCGCTGGAGTGCAGCGGCTTGAACTCGCCAGGCTTGGCCGAGTAGCGGATCGGGTGCAGCCCCTCGACGACGTGCAGGTAGATCACCGAATCGCCCTGGCGCTTGCCGAGGATCACGGTCTCGCGCGTGGCGTCGCGCAAGCGCTCCAGCATCGGCGTGGCGCGCTCCACCAGAGGGTCCCTGGCGACGATGGCGTTCATCACGTCGTACATGCGCCGGGTCGGGTAGAGCGCGCGCGGGTGGCTGAGCGTGTAGAGGTAGCCGCGCGCGGTGAGCGTGGAGACGATGCCGTGGCAGGTGCTCTTGGGCACGCCCACCGCCTTGGCCAGGTCGGTCAGCGACAGCGGCCGCTGGCTGGCCTGGAAGGCTTCGAACACGTCGATCACTCGCGCGATCGCAGTCACCGTGATGCCGCTCATGAGGTCTCCAGTCTGAACAAACCAGGGGTCAATGTTCAGCCACCGGAACAAAGCCCGTCCGCGTGCTGGAACTCCTTGTCCATTATGGGCAGTTGTTCGTAATGCTGAAATGGCGTTCTTCTTTCGGAACATCATGCGTCCTACGATGGCTCTCGAACATCGACCGGGACCACAGGGCATGCAGCCTCGCCAGGACATCACCGTAGAAGGACGCTCCGATGGCGTCGTGTGGGTCACCATCGACCGCGCGCACAAGCACAACGCCCTGGCGCGCGGCGTGCAGGACGCCCTGGCGCAGGCGGTGACGGACGCCGGGGCGCGGCCCGAGACCCGGCTGGTGCTGCTGCGCGGTGCGGGCGAGCAGTACTTCGCCGCCGGTGGCGACCTGCTCGAGTTGTCCGGCGTGCGCGACGAGGCCGCCACTCTTGAGATGGCCGAGCGCTCGCGCGCCGCGCTGGATGCGGCGCGTCGCTGCCCGGTGCCGGTGCTGGCCTACCTCAACGGCGATGCGATCGGCGGCGGTGCCGAGCTGGCTCTGGCCTGCGACCTGCGCCTGCAGGCGGCGCATGCCCGCATCGGCTACATCCAGGCCAAGCTCGCCATCAGCAGCGCCTGGGGCGGCGGGCCGGACCTGTTCCGGCTGGTCGGTGGCGGTCGCGCGCTGCGCATGATGGGGCGCTCTGAAATGGTCGATTCGACGCAGGCGCTGCAATGGGGTCTGGCCGATGCCGTGATCGCGGATGGCCCGGAGGGAGAGAACATGAAGGCATTCCTTGCACCCCTGCTCGCATGCCCGCCGCAGGTGCTGCGCGGCATCAAGGCGCAGCTCATCGCCTGGCGCGAAGGCGCCAGCTACGACGAGCAGCGCGAGGTCGAGCGTCGGCAACTGCTGGCCACCTGGCTGCACGCGGACCACTGGCGCGCCTCCGACAAGTTCCTGGCGAAGGTGAGCCGATGAATCGCGACAACAAGACAGCCGCCGACGGCATCGAGCCGCGCCTGCGGCCGGTGAGCCCGAGCGGCATCGAGGTGCCCACCAGCGTCGATGCGGCCGCCGTGCAGCCCGATGGCATCGGGCAGCCGGGCGAGTTTCCGTTCACCCGCGGCATCTTCCCCAACGGCTACCAGGGGCGGCTGTGGACCATCCGGCAGTACTCCGGCTTCGGCACCGCCGAGGAATCCAACGAGCGCTACAAGTTCCTGCTGGCCAAGGGGCAGACCGGGCTGTCGGTGGCGCTGGATCTGCCCACCCAGTGCGGCCTGGACCCGACCCACCCGATGGCGCGGCCGGAGATCGGCAAGGTCGGCGTGTCGCTGTCGAACCTGAGCGAGGCGGAGATCCTGTTCCGGGATCTTGACCTCTCGCGCATCTCGACCTCGTTCACCATCAACGGCACCGCCGCAATCATCTACGCGATGTACCTGGCGGTGGCCGACAAGCAGGGCGTGCCGCGCAGCAAGCTCACCGGCACGATCCAGAACGACATCCTCAAGGAGTACGTGGCGCGCGGCACCTGGATCTTCCCGGTGCGTCCGTCGATGCGGCTGATCGCCGACACCATCCTGTATTCGAACGACGTCTCGCCGCGCTTCAATCCGATCAGCATCGCCGGCGCGCATGTGCGCGACGCCGGCGCCACCGCCGCGGAGGAGATGGCCTACACGCTGGCCAACGGCCTGGCCTACGTGGACGAGCTGCGCGCGCGCGGCGGCGACGTGGAGAAGTTCGCCAAGCGGCTGTCCTTCTTCTTCTACGTGCACATGGACTTCTTCGACGAGATCGCGAAGTTCCGCGCCGGCCGTCGCCTGTGGGCCAAGCTGATGAAGGAGCGCTACGGCGCGCAGGACCCGAAGGCACAGCACTTCCGCTTCGGCGTGGTGTGCGGCGGCTCGTCGCTGGTCGCGCCGCAGCCCTACAACAACGTGGTGCGGGTGGCAGTGGAGACCATGGCCGCGGTGTTCGGCGGCGCGCAGTCCATCTTCACCTGCGCCTTTGACGAGGCCTTCCAGATCCCCACCGAGTTCTCGGCCGAGCTGGCGGTGCGCACGCAGCAGATGCTGGCCTACGAGAGCGGCATCGGGCGCACCGTCGATCCGCTGGGCGGCAGCTACTTCCTGGAGCAGCACACCGACCGCATGGAAGCGCAGATCACGCAGGTGATGGGCGAGATCGATGCCTATGGTGGCGTGGTGCGCGCCATCGAGGACGGCTGGATCCAGATGCGGCTGGCCGAGCGCGGGCTGGAGCGCAAGCTCGACACCGATGCCGGGCGCAACGTGGTGGTGGGCCTGAACCACTTCAGGAAGGACAACGAGGAGATCAAGGTCGGCGACGTGTTCAAGCTCGACCCGACCGTGGCGCAGCGCGCCCTGGAAAAGTACCAGCGCGTGCTGGACACCCGCGACAACGCCGCCGTGGAGCGCACGCTGGCGCGCCTGTCGGCCGCGGCCGTCAAGGACCGCGAGAACCTGATGCCCTACCTGGTGGACTGCTGCCACGCCTACGCCACGGTGGGCGAGATGGTGGCCTGTCTGAAAGCACAGTGGGGCGAATTCAAGGAGCCGGTGAACCTATGAGCACCCAGCACGCCACCGCCGTATTGGGGGGCCGCCGCATCCTGATCGGCAAGCCCGGGCTGGACGGCCACGACATCGGCGCCAAGATCATCGCGCTGACCTTGCGCAACGCGGGGGCCGAAGTGATCTACACCGGCCTGCGCCGCAGCCCACAGCAGATCGCGCAGGTGGCGGTGGACGAGGGCGTCGACGCGGTGGGCCTGAGCATCCTCTCGGGGAGCCACAAGGAGCTGGTGGCAGACGTCATCGCCCAGTTGCGCACGCTGAAGGCGCACGACCTGAAGGTGTTCGTCGGCGGCACCATCCCCGTCGAGGACCGCGCGCATCTGCACGAACTCGGTGTCAGCGCCGTCTTCACCGCGGACATGCCGCTGGAGCAGGTGGTCAAGACGCTCGCCGAGCTGCTTGCATGAGCGCACCGCTGGCCGGCATCCGCATCATCGAGGTCGGCCACATGCTGGCCGGCCCCTATTGCGGTCTGATGCTGGCCGACATGGGCGCCGAGGTCATCAAGATCGAGCCCCCCGAGGGTGACATCGCCCGCAGCGTCAGCCCACATTTCGTCGGACCTCACAACGCCTACTTCGCCAGCCTGAACCGCAGCAAGAAGAGCGTGGTGCTCGACCTGGCGAGCGAGCAGGGGCGACAGGCGCTGGGCGGCATCGTCAAAACCTCGCACGCGCTCGTGACCAACCTGCGGCCTTCGGCGATTCGCAAGCTCGGCCTGACCTACGCGGCCCTGCGGCACTGGAACGAGCGCCTGGTCTGCGTCGCCTTGACCGGCTACGGCCTGGACGGGCCGCACGCCGAAAACCCCGCCTACGACTACGTGATCCAGGCCCTGACCGGTGTGATGGCCTTGACCGGCGATCCTCAGGCGCCGCCCACCAAGGCCGGCTACTCCGCCGTCGACAACTCCGCCGGCCTGGTGGCCGCGCTCGGTCTGCTGGCCAAGATCGTCCAGGGGCAGGGCGGGCAGGTCGATGTCGCGATGTACGACGTGATGCTGTCGCAGCTCAACTACCTGGCGGGTGCCGCGCTCAATGCCGGCGAGACGGCGGCGCGGCAGGCGGATTCTTCGCATCCCTACATCGTGCCGGCGCAGATCTTTGCGACGGCCGACGGCTGGCTCACCCTGTTCATCACGCACGACAAGTTCTGGAAGATCTTCTGCGACGAGATCGGCCATTCCGAGTGGACCACCGATGCGCGCTTCGCCAGCATGGCGGGGCGGCGGTCGCACCGTGCCGAGGTGGTTTCTGCCATCGCGCGAGTGCTGCGCGACGCGCCAGCAGCCGAGTGGGTGCGGCGCCTGGTGCCACTGGGCGTGGTGGCGGCCGAGGTCGGCACCCTCAACGACGCGCTGTGCAGTGACATCGCCGCCGCGCGCGGGCTGGTCGTTTCGCTCGGCGACGGCAGCCTGCCGCTGAAGGCCGTGGCCAGCCCGATCCGCTTCGACGGCTACGTGCCGCACTACGGTCCGCCGCCGCTGCTCGACGAACATGCGGACGAGGTATTGGGAAGGGCAAACGCGTGAGCGCCCAGCCCCGCGCACCGCTGGACCGCTGGGCCCTGAGCCGCGCGCTCACCCAGCTGGCCAATGCCGATCCGGCGACCCTGGCCCGCCGTCCGCTGCGCGAGCCGCCAGAGCACGCGGCGCGGCGCATCGGCATCACCGGCGCGCCCGGCGCCGGCAAGAGCACGCTGGTGGGGCACCTCGCGGCGCTGCGCGCGTCGCGCGGACGACTGGGCGTGCTGGCGGTGGATCCGAGCAGCCCAAAGAGCGGCGGCGCCATCCTCGGCGACCGCGTGCGCATGGACGAACTGGCCGGCAACGAGCAGCTCTATATCCGCTCGCTCGGCTCGCGCCGCACCGGCGACGGGCTCGCAGACAACCTGCCCGAGATGCTGGACCTGATGGACGAGTTCGGCTTCGACGAGGTGCTGCTGGAAACCGTCGGCGTCGGCCAGGCCGAGCATGCGGTGCGCGGCCAGGTCGACACGGTGGTGCTGGTGCTGCTGCCGGACAGCGGCGACACGGTGCAGGCAATGAAGGCTGGCATCATGGAGATGGCCGACATTTTCGTGGTGCACAAGTCCGATCTACCGGGCGCGCCGCGCATGGCTGCCGACATCCGCCGCATCGCAACGATGGCGCGCCATGCGTCCGGGGGCTGGGTCCCGCCGATCCTGCTGAGTTCGGCCACACAACCGGCTTCGATCCAGGCCTTGTCGGAGGCGATCGACCAGCACCTGGCCTGGCAGGCGCAGCAGCCGCAGGAGCAGGCGGCGCAGCGTGCGCGCTACCGGCTCCGGCGCTTGATCGAGCGGCGCATCGCGCAGTTCGTGGCGGAGCGGGAAGATTCGTTCTTCGATGCGCCCCTCGAACGGCAAATCGCGGTGGCGCTGGATGCCTGCCGTTCGCCGGAGAATCGAGCGGTGGTCTGAGAGCCCCGCATCTGCTCGGAGGTCGTGCCGGCGGTAGATCTCCTCGGGTGTGAACCAGTTCGAACTCGCGTGGGGCTGGTGATGATGGTAGTACCGTATCCAAGTCTTGATGGACGCCTTCGTCTACGTCATCGGCGAGGGCACCAGCGAGATCCAGCGCAACATCGTTGCGCGCGATCTGAAGCTGTGAGGGACACGAAGAAAACCTGAGGCTGGCGGGCCTCGTGGTGGCCTGGATTTCCAGACGTGACCGGTAATGCGGGCCTGGAAAATCCTACAGCGCCGGTCGCGACTTCCGGGTCCCAGGGCGGGGCGAAGCGCTTCATGACTTTCCAGCCGCGGCGCGCTACCTTCAAGGCAGAGGGCCCGGTTGCGCCATAGCGGCCAGGGCCACCACCCGAGAGGAGAGAGATATGGCGGATTCATCCAAAGCATCCGTGGCGCAGTTCGACGCAGTGGTCATTGGCGCTGGCGTCTCCGGCCTGCACTTCATTCACCTCGCGCGCCAGCGCGGCTGGACGGTGCAGTGCTACGAGGCCGGGTCCGGCGTTGGCGGCACCTGGTACTGGAATCGCTATCCGGGCTGCCGGGTGGACATCGAGAGTCTCGAATACTCGTATTCGTTCTCCGAAGAACTGCATCGGGATTGGGAATGGACCGAGCGTTTTGCCGCCCAGCCCGAACTGGAGCGTTACCTCAATCACGTCGCCGACCGCTTCAGCCTGCGCCCGCACATTCGCCTGGATACGCGTGTCACCGCCGCGCACTTCGACGAGGCGAGCAGCCGCTGGACGGTACGAACGGATGCCGGCGATGTCGTCAGCGCGCGATTCCTGATTTCCGCGACCGGCTTTCATTCCACGCCGGTGCTTCCCGAATTCGAGGGACTCGATCTGTTTCGCGGTCTGAAGCTGCAGACGGCTCTGTGGCCGCAGGAACGCCCCGAACTCGCCGGCAAGCGCGTGGGTGTGATCGGCACCGGCGCCTCTGGCGTGCAGGTGATCCAGACCCTGGCGCCGCAGGTTGCGCGGTTGACGGTCTTCCAGCGCACCGCGGCGTACAGCGTGCCGCAGCAGAACTGCGCGATGGACCCGCAGTACCAGGCCTCCATCAAGTCCAGGTTCTCCGAAATGCGCAGGGCGCTGTCCCAGTCCTTTGCCGGCACGGTGATCGTGCATTCGCGATTCGACACGCCAGCCACCCGCTCGGCCCTGGCGGTGAGCGAGGACGAGCGTCGGCGCGAGTTCGAGGATCGCTGGGCCTCGGGCGGCCTGTCCTTCTACAACGCGTTCTCCGACCTGCTGGTGGACGAAAAGGCCAACGCGACCCTGGACGAGTTTCTGAAAGAAAAGCTGCGCTCACGGGTCCGCAAGCCCGGCGTGGCCGAAAAACTGACCCCGCGAGGCTACCCGGTGCTGACGCGGCGACTGGCCAACGACAACGGCTACGCCGAGACCTTTGATCGCGACAACGTCGAGCTGGTGGACGTGACCGCGGAACCGATCCGCCACTTCACGGCCAATGGCCTGGTCGTGGGCGAGCGCGAGATCGAACTCGACGTGATCATCTTCGCCACCGGATTCGACATGGGCACCGGCGCGCTTGCACGTATCGATATACGGGGACGCTCCGGCCGCAGCCTGGAGGCCGATCTTGCGCAGGGCGGGTGGCCGCACCTGGGCATGATGGCCACCGGCTACCCCAACCTGTTCGTGATGAACGGCGTGGGCGCTCCGTTCTACAACCCCATGGTGCTCTGCGAGCAGCAGGGCCAATGGATCCTGCGCTGTATCGACCAGATGCAGCAGCGCGGCGCG
>JAJFJX010000438.1 GCA_021773655.1 Panacagrimonas sp. | reverse complement strand
TCAACAATGCCGGCATCCTGACCATGAAAACCGTGGACGAGACCACCGAGGCGGAGTGGGATCTGATTTTCGACATCAACGCCAAGGGCGTCTTCCTGGGAATCAAGGCCGTTCTGCCTGGAATGAAACTGGCCGGTGGTGGCTCGATCGTCAACATCTCGTCGATCTATGGCATCGTCGGCGCGCCCAGCGCCGCCGCCTACCAGGGCACCAAGGGCGCCGTTCGACTGCTCACCAAGTCTGCCGCGGTGGATCTTGCCAAGTTCAACATCCGCGTCAATTCGGTGCATCCGGGCGTCATCGCCACCGACATGACCAAGGAATTGCTGAAAGACCCCGAGGTCGCGAAGGCGCTGTTGGGCACCACCATTCTCGGACGCCCGGCGCAGCCCGAAGAGGTTTCGAACGCGGTGTTGTTCCTGGCCTCCGACGAGGCGTCGTTCATGACGGGCTCGGAGATGGTGGTGGATGGCGGTTACACGGCGATGTAAATCGCAGGACGCTGTGTCCGTCGTCATCAAATCATTGATACATCATTTCAGAAGAGGTTAAACGAGTGACCAAATTGGGAAGAGTGGCGGTATTCTCGGCGCCCGAACAGCCGTTCACCATTCAGCAGCGAACGCTGCCCGAGCCCGGTCCGGGCGCCGTGGTGGTGAAGGTGAGCACCTGCAATATCTGCGGCTCTGACCTGCATGCCTGGCATGGCAAGTTCAAGACCACCCAGCTCGGTGGCTCGCTGCCCACCGTCCTCGGTCACGAGATGGTGGGGTCGGTTGAAGCGCTTGGCGAGGGCGTGACCAGCGACACCAACGGCTTGCCGCTGAAGGTGGGTGATCGCGTCGCATATACCTACTTCACCGGCTGCGGCAAGTGCTATCAGTGCCTGCATGGCCACCGGGTGGCCTGCGCGAATCTCAAGATGGCGATGCTGGGCAATGCCGAGCAGTGGCCGCATTTCGTCGGCGGTTACGCAGATTATTTCTACGTGTACCCGGGCTCGACGATCTACAAAGTGTCCGAGGACATTCCGGACGAACTGGCTGCGGGCGCCAATTGCGCCCTGTCCCAAGTGATCTTCGGCTTTCAGCGCGCGCAGTTGCAGTTCGGCGATGTCGTCGTGATCCAGGGCGCGGGCGGGCTGGGTCTGTATGCCGCGGGCGTTGCCAAGGCGGCAGGTGCGGCCAAGGTGATCGTGCTGGACGCGGTCCCGGATCGTCTTGATCTGGCCCGTCGCTTCGGCGCGGATCACACGATCAACATCACCGACTTCCCCGAGTTCAAGGCACGGCTCAAGGAGGTCAAGCGGTTCACGGGGCCACGCGGCGCCGACATCGTGATGGAGCTGGTGGGCCGGCCCGACGTGGTGAACGACGGCATCGCCATGCTGAGCATGCTGGGGCGCTATGTGCTGATTGGAAACATCAACGGCGGCCAGACTTACGAGGCTGATCCCTCGCGTCTGGTTTTCGGCAACAAGACCCTGATCGGCGTCTCGCTGTACGAGCCGCACGTGCTTGGCCTCGCGTTGAAGTTCCTGGAGCAGTACAAGGACAGACTGCCGTTCAAGGAGCTGCTGTCGAGCAAGTTTCCGCTGGACAGGATCGACGAGGCTTTCCAGGCAGCGGACAAGCGCGAGATCGCCCGTGCCAGCATCGTGATGTAAGTTTTTCCGGGCTCTTTGCGGGCTCTGTCGCCAATCGTGAAGCGCACCGGCAACGCCGCGGCGCATTGAATCTGAGAGGAGAATGCTGCGATGAACCAATTCAACAACGAGCAAAGACTCGACTACGACGCCGTGGTCATCGGAGCCGGATTCAGCGGAATGTATGCGATGCGCAAACTTCGCGACGACCTCGGCCTCAGGGTGCTGGGATACGACCGGGCCGGTGATGTCGGCGGCACCTGGTACTGGAACCGCTATCCCGGTGCGCTCTCCGACACCGAGGGGTTCTGCTACTGCTACTCCTTTGATCGCGAGCTGTACAAGGACTGGAACTGGAAGACCAAGTACATCCCTCAGCCCCACATCCTGGCCTACCTGGAGCACGTGGCGGAACGCTACGATCTGCGCCGCAGCTTCCAGTTCAACACCGGCATCACCGCCGCCCATTTCAACGAGGCGACCAACGCCTGGGAAATCCAGACCGACAAAGGGGAGAAAGTCACTGCGCGCTATGTGGTTACGGCGCTCGGCCTGCTGGCGCAGACCAACATTCCGAAATTCAAGGGCCGCGAGACCTTCAAGGGCGAGATTCATCACACCGGCAACTGGCCCAAGGACCTGGACCTGAGCGGCAAGCGCGTCGGCGTGATCGGAACCGGGTCGACCGGTTGCCAGTTCATCACCGCCAGCGCACCGGTGGTCAAGCACCTGACGGTATTCCAGCGCTCGCCGCAGTACAGCGTGCCCACCGCCAACGGCCCGCAGTCGGAGAGCTACCACGCCGAGAAGAAGGAGAAGTTCGACGAGGTCTGGGACACGGTGCGCGATTCGAACGTCGCCTTCGGTTTCAAGGAAAGCACCATTCCCGCGATGAGCGTCTCCGAGGAGGAACGTCGCGCCATCTTCCAGAAGGCCTGGGACAAGGGTGGTGGCTTCTACTTCATGTTTGGCACCTTCTGCGACATCGCCGTTGACCCCGCTGCCAATGAGGCCGCCGCTTCGTTCATCCGCGGCAAGATCAAGGAGATCGTCAAGGACCCGGAAACGGCGAAAAAGCTCACCCCGACCGATCTCTACGCCAAGCG
>JAJFJX010000437.1 GCA_021773655.1 Panacagrimonas sp. | reverse complement strand
CCCTTCTCTACCTCAGAGGACTGCACAAGAGCCTCCAATAAGGATTCTTTCCGATGACCCAGCTCCTCACCCCCGTGCAGGTCGGTGACCTGAAACTTCCCAACCGCGTGCTGATGGCGCCGCTGACGCGCTGCCGTGCCGGCACCGCGCACCTGGCCAATGATCTGATGGCCGAGTACTACAGCCAGCGCGCCAGCGGCGGCCTGCTGTTCACCGAGTGCAGCATGGTCGACGCCAGCGCCAGCGCCTTCATCGGCGAAGGCGGCATCTATTCTCCGGAGCACGCCGCGGCCTGGCGCAAGGTCACCGATGCGGTCCACGCCAGGGGAGGGCGCATCGCCATGCAGATCTGGCATCCCGGCCGGGCCACGCATCAGGACATCAATAACGGCGTCGCACCGGTGTCCTCGTCCAACAAGCCGATCCGCAACCAGAGCACACACACGCCCACCGGCAAGCATCCCTACCCGGCGCCGCGGCCGCTGCGTAGCGACGAATTGCCGGGCATCGTCGAGTCCTTCCGCCTGGCCGCGCTGCACGCCAAGGCCGCCGGGTTCGACGGGGTGCAGTTGCACGGCGCGCACGGCTATCTGCTGGACCAGTTCCTGCGCGACAGTGTCAATGATCGGACCGATGCCTACGGCGGCAGCATCGAGAATCGCGCGCGTCTGCTGTTCGAGGCCATCGATGCCGTCATCGGCGTGTGGGGTGCCGGCCGCGTCGGTGTGCGTGTCTCGCCGCTGGTGCCGTTCAACGACATGTCGGACTCCAATCCGCGTGAACTGGTGGCGTATGTGACCGAACAGGCACAGGCGCGCAATCTGGGCCATTTCGAACTGCGTCACGATCAGTGGGATCGGCCGGAGGAACTGGAGCTGGCAAAGATCGCGCGCGAGAACTTCCGCGGCGCGCTGCTGCTCAACGGCGGCTTCGACTTCGCCGCCGGCGAAGCGGCGGTTGCCGAGGGTCGCGCCGACGCCGTCGTCTACGGCAAGGCCTTCCTCGCCAACCCGGATCTGCCGGAGCGCTTCGCGCAGCATGCGGCGCTGAATCCGCCGGACTTCGACACGCTATATACGCCGGGGCCGGCGGGCTACACGGATTATCCACGGCTGGCAGCCTGAGGCTGGAGTCGCGTCCCGGGCGCGGCGATCCCGCCCGCCCGGATCGATGTAAGGCCGCGGCATCGGGAGTAAGCTTTTGCCCCTGAGCTGCCGAAGCCTTTCATGACACACAGCATCAAGGCCGAACTGATCGAGATCGTGCAGAACCTGCCGGACGACTGCACGGTCGAGGACCTGCGAGCCAAGATTCAACGCGGTCTGGACGAGGCCGAGTCCGGGAACGTCGTTCCGCACGAGCAGGTCAAGCGCCGCATCGCCGAGCGATGGGCCGCAAGGTAGTCTGGACGCTGCAGGCGCTGGACGATCTGGACGAGATCGAGCGCTTCATTCAACAGGACTCGGATTGTTATGCGCGTGCCGTGGTGTAGCGTCTTCTGGATGTGGCTGAATCCGTGGTTGATCAACCGTTGATGTGTCACAAGGCTGCAGAGTTCGGTTTGGATGCGGTGCGGCAACGGATCGTGTACAGCTACCGGCTGATCTATGGGCTGTCCGAACATGTGATCGAGGTTGTTGCGGTGATCCATGGCAGCAGGCTGATCAGTCCTGTCCAAGTGCGACTGGCGTAATAACCCATGAAAGAAGCCCCCCGCGAAACCCTGAAGGTTGTTCGCCTCAAGCACCGCCGCGATGCGCAGTTCAAGCTCAAGGCGGACTGGGCGCCGGCCGGCGATCAGCCCGCCGCCATCGCCGGCATGGTGGAGAACCTGGAAGGCGGCGTGGCGCATCAGACGCTGCTGGGCGTGACCGGCTCGGGCAAGACCTATTCGATCGCCAACGTGATTCACCAGGTGCAGCGGCCGACCCTGGTGCTGGCGCCGAACAAGACCTTGGCCGCACAGCTCTACGGTGAGTTCAAGGAATTCTTTCCGGAGAATTCCGTCGAGTATTTCGTTTCCTACTACGACTACTACCAGCCGGAAGCCTACGTTCCCAGCACGGATACCTTCATCGAAAAGGACAGCTCGATCAACGAGCATATCGAGCAGATGCGCTTGTCGGCGACCAAGGCGCTGATGGAGCGGCGCGACTCGATCATCGTTGCCTCGGTGTCCGCGATCTACGGTCTCGGCGACCCCGAGAGCTACTTCAAGATGGTGCTGCATCTGAAGGTGGGTGATCGCATCGACCAGCGCGGCCTGATTCGCCAGCTCGCCTCCATGCAGTACACCCGTAACGAGATGGATCTGGCGCGTGGCACTTATCGCGTGCGCGGGGATGTCATCGATATTCATCCGGCCGAGACCGACGACGAAGCGGTACGCGTGGAACTGTTCGACGACCAGATCGAGACGGTCAGCATCTTCGATCCGCTGACCGGCGAGCTGCGCCAGAAGGTGCCGCGTTACACGGTGTACCCGAAGTCACACTACGTGACGCCGCGCGAAAAGGTGATGGCGATGTTCGATGCCATCAAGGACGAGATGCGCGAGCGGGTGAAGTACTTCCAGGCCAACGGCAAGCTGCTGGAGGCGCAGCGGCTGGAACAGCGCACCACCTTCGATCTGGAGATGATCCAGGAGGTGGGCTTCTGCTCCGGCATCGAGAACTACAGCCGTTATCTTTCGGGGCGCGGCCCCGGCGAGCCGCCGCCCTGCCTGTTCGACTACCTGCCGCCGGACGCGGTGGTGGTGATCGACGAATCCCACGTCACTGTTCCGCAGCTCGGGGCCATGTACAAGGGTGACCGCAGTCGCAAGGAGACCCTGGTCGAATACGGCTTTCGCCTGCCCAGCGCGA
>JAJFJX010000436.1 GCA_021773655.1 Panacagrimonas sp. | reverse complement strand
CGATGCCCAGCGCGGTCAGCAACTGCACGCAGTTGGCGCGACGGAATTCAGTGCCGTTGTCCAGGTTGGGCACGCTGCAGGGGTCGTCGATCTGGGCGAAGGTCTGACCACCCGGATCGAACAGCTCGCCGATGTTCGGTGCGCGCGTGGCCTTGGCGCGCGTGCCGCGGAAGGTCACCGCGGACACCGGCGTCCAGCTAGCGCCGCCCTTCCAGGTCTGCGTGTGACCGATGGTGTTGTAGTCCGAAAGGCGCAACGCCATTTCCAGGGTCAGGCGCTCGGCAAAGCGCAGGCCCTCGAGGATCGGAATCTCGAACTCGCCAAACACCTCGCTGACGTCGTAGCGCCCGCCATCGGGAGACAGCACGTTGCCGAAAGTCAGGCCGCGCTGGTCCTCGATCGGCGGCAGGCCGCGGCTGCGCTCGATGCGTCGCTCGAAGCCGAAGGCGTAGCCCATCTCGCTGTTGGTCGGCACGAACCAGTTGAAGGTGCTGCCGGTGACAGAGGCAGTGAACACGGTCTGTTCGAGCCGGTAGGTGGTCAGGCTGTCGGTGACGATCCAGCCCACGGCCTCAGCCGAATTGCTGCCGTTGGCAAACGGACTGAACGGCAGGCAGCCGCTGCCCGCACCGGGCGTGAAGGAGCCGGCCCAGGTGCCCGGCAAGGGGTCGTAGACGTCCCAGCCCTGGTCGATCAGCACGAATGGGATGGCGTCCGGATCCAGGTTGGAACGGCAGGTCTGCTGCCCGTTGGCCGGGTCGATGACCGAGTCCAGGGCCGCGGCAAAGCGATCATTGAGACGGTTGCTGGTGGCGATGTAATCGACGTTGGTGCGGCCGTACACCAGACTGGTCTCGAAGCGCATGCTGTCGGTCAGATCGCCTTCCAGACCCAGCACGCCGCGGATCGTCTCGCGCTCGATATCGTCTGCGCGCACCCCCAGATCGAAGTGATCGCGGGAGGAGAAAATGAAATCGCCGGGACCGGCGGCGGCAGCGACCGATTCCGGGATGAACGGATTGTCCGGCTCCACCTGCAGAAAGAAGTCGAACGACGGCTGGACTTCGGTATAGGACTCGGATCGCGAATACTTGAGGTCACCGGTGACGCGCAGGCGATCACTGATGTCGTAGGTCAGGAAGGTCGACACCGTGTGGCGCTCGACATCCGGCGTCAGATCACCCAGATAGGCATCCAGCGAGGTGCCGTCGCCGCCCTGCTGGAAGAACGAATCGGGAATCGCCAGCCCCGGATCCCACACGCCACCACGACCGTTGAAGTCGCCGATGAAGTTGAAGTCCGGATCGAACACGGTGACGTAGCCGTCGCCGGAGCTGTCGTTGTAGCGGATGTCGTTGAGCGGCACGCGGTCGGGAATGGCCGGATCGTCGTCGGACTGGAAATCGGCCGGATTGTTGACCAGCAGCCTGCGGCTGCCGCCGGCCGCGAAACGACGGTCGGTGCCGGCCAGGCGATCTGACTGCGTGTACTCGTAGGCGCCGGTGAGGTTGAGCCGGCCGCCGAGCAGATTGCGGCCGCCGACGATGCTGGCCAGCGCGGCGTTGCTGTCGCCCTCGGACGACTGACCGAACTGCGTGCGCGCCTCCAGACCCTCGAAGTCGCGCCTCATCACGAAGTTGACCACGCCGGACACGGCGTCGGCACCGTAGATGGCCGACACGCCACCGGTCTGGATGTCGATGCGCTCGATCAGCGCACCGGGGATGGTCTCGATGTCCACCGCGCCGGAGCCCGACAGCGAGGACACGTGCCGCTTGCCGTCCACCAGCACCAGCGTGCGGTCGGTCCCCAGATTGCGCAGGTTGAGCAGATTGAGGCCGGCACCGCCGATGAAAGCGTTCGATCCGGCAGAGGCATGACTGCCGACCGACCCGGTCAGCGCCGGCAGTTCCTTGAGGTAGTCACCCAGTCGCACCGCGCCGGACTGCTCGATGGCCTGGGCGTCCACCGACACCGTGGGGTTGGAGTTGACGAACTCCGGACTCCTGGGAATGCGGGATCCGGTCACGGTGATGGTCGTCACCGCCTCGGGCGCCGCGGCATCGTCACGCGGCCCCCTGTCAAGCGGCGCCCTTTCATGCGGTGCCGTGGCGTCGTCCTGCGCCCAAGCCGGCAGGGCCAGCAGGATCGCGTACAGGCCGCCCGCGGCCGATGAAAGAAACAGCGTCGTCGCCGTACGATTTCCCATGTCCATGCTCCCTTTCCCAAGTGGAACCCGGTGGCCCCGGTGTCGTGCTGCACGCCTGCTGCAACGTACGTGCTCGAAGGTATTCACGGCGTCCTTGAAGTGAGTGCACCCTGCCGGGACTGCTCTTCTTCGCCGCAGGTCCGCCATGACGGGCCTTTGCCCTGCCGGGCCCGGAAATCCGTTCGCGAATCACGTCCTCGAAAGAATGCAGCACTCCATTGGCCCCCGGTCAGCGACGCCAGAACTACGCCGCTGACGTTGTCGTCATACGTGGCCACCCCCCATGCGTCAAGCGTTGAACGGGCATGAGCCTCACCACCGTTCAGGTCAACAGCCTCCAGAACCGCCCCCGGCGCCGCACTGCAGACTGCCCGTGCCGGGCCGGCCTGTCAGACTACTGAGGACCTGGATGACGCGCCGGTACCGCTGATGAACCTGGTGGGGTCGAACGCACCGTCGGAACGGGAGGCCAATCGCGCCGCCACTGTCCGCAACTTGCAACTGTGGGGCCTGGTCCTGCTGGGCCTGATGCTGATGCGCGTGCTGTTGCTGCTGCAGGGCGGCATGCCGGCGCGCCTGCCCGGCCTGATGCCGCTCGCCGACGCTGCGGCTGCGGCCGCGCTGGTGCTGACCCGTGGCCTGCTCCTGCCTCACCGCGGCTGGGTCCTGCTGTATGCACCGCTGGTGGCACTGGTGTACCACGCCGCCGGCATGCACGCCCAGATTCACGGCAGCTTCTTCCGTCTGGCGCACTTCGCCCAGGCCCTGGACGGCGATTTCCTGGAATCGACGCTGTCCTGGCGTTCCCTGGCTTATTTTCCGCTCTACCTGCTGCTCGCCACCGCATGGTTGTGGCTGCTCGCCGGGCCGGCCGCACGCACCGCACACCCGCCGCCACGCTGGCGCACGGCACTGACCGCACAGTTGTTGCTGCTGGTCTATTTCGTGGTGATGCCCGGTCCCACACTGCAGGCTGGCAATCCGCTGTTGTCGACCGTGGTACAGATCCCCGGCGCGTTCTGGCGGGCCAGCGCGCGCGAGGCCGAGCCGGTGCTGGCAGTGCCCGACGCCGAAACCGATCCGCAGTTCTTCCTGCGCGACCAGGGGGAGCAGCCTCGCAGCGCCCGGCCCAACATCCTGCTGGTCATGGTGGAAGGTCTTTCGGGTGCGTACCTGCCGTCGGTCGCCGCCCATCATGGGGTGACGCCGGACATCGCGGTGCCGGAGCTAGACGAGCTGGTCCGGCGCCACGGTTTTCACGTGTTTCCAAACGCCATCGCCATGCAGCGCCAGACTGATCGCGGCAGCTATTCCATTGTCTGCGGAGACTACCCGCGGATCACCACCGGCGTGCCCAAGATGACCATGGTCGCCAACGAGGGCCAGCAGGTGAGCTGCCTGCCGCGGGTCCTCGGCGATGCCGGCTACCGGACCCTCTACCTGCAGGCCGCCACGCTGCGCTACATGCACAAGGATGCATTCATGCCGCTGGCCGGCTTCGAGCAGGTGATCGGGCGCGGCGAACTCGAAGCGCTTGGCGCGTCCTCGCAAGGCTGGGGACCCGAGGACGGCGCTTTCTATGCCGCCGCCTTCGATCAGCTCGCGACGCTCGACGCCGGCGCCACCCCCTGGTTCGCCACGCTGCTCAACGTCGCCACCCACCATCCGTTCGCACCTGAAACTACAGAAGGAGAAGCCGACGAAGCACCTCGGGAGCGACGAAACCGCGCGTTCACGCTGCTCGCCAGCGCGCTCGACCGGCTGATGCAGAAACTGGCCGCGCGCGGCATTCTGGATGACACGGTGGTGATCCTGACCTCCGACGAGGCGGCCGGGTACCACACCCTGGATCCTGGCCAACAGCTGCTGCAGAACAACTTTGGTTTCATGGGCGTGCGGATGCCCGACCAGGGAAACTGGCCGACGCTGGCGGCGCGTTCCACGGTCGTGGCGCACATGGATGTGGCGGTGACGGTGATGGACCTGCTGGGGCTGGACACGGTCAGCAACATGATCGGCAGCAGCATGCTGGAACGCCCGCGGCGCCGGCCGCGCGGACTGCTGTTCGGCGACACCTACGGCGCCCGTTCGTTCTTTCTCTACGACCACGGCGAGCTGGTGGCCTGCGACGAAACCCTGCTGCGCTGTCAGACTTGGCGGTTCGACCCGCAACGGCTGTTCGGCAGCCTGCGCCCGGTGGACGCGCCTCCACGGCTGCCGGTCTCGGCGCGCCACCGCATCGTCGGCGAGGCCTCGCTGGTTCGCGACAAGTGCGTGGCCACCGATCAGGGCACGCGGGTCGCGCCTATGGTCATCACCCGTCGGCGGCCTTACCTGGGCAAGCAGAATCTGGAACTGTCGGCCGGCGACCTGCTGGAAGTGACGGTCGAGGCCCAGGCACTGCCCGGAGCGCGGCACCCCGGCAGTGAAGGCGTGCTGCGCGTGGTGATGCGCGAGGCCGGTGGTCGGCTTCCGCTGGCCGAACGCACCATCATCGTCCAGGGCGACTACCCTCTGACCACCCGGCTCCAGTTGCCGTCACCGGGGCCGGCACGGTCGATCGACATCGACCTGCACTGGGTGCCCGACGATCCGCGGGTCGAGATCGCGATTCGCGCACTGGACCTGCGCCGCCGGTCCGACGTGCTCCCGCTGTCCCGCGCACCGCGACAGCGCTTCTGAGAGCCTCCAGTGAACTGCCCGGGAGAAGCGCCTCTGCAGACGCGCCTCTGCTCAAGGCGCCCGCCGGCATCGAAATCCGGGTCGGAGGATGTCGGCGCCCGTCAGCTCGACGTGCGAATTGCAACCGGAACCGGAGCCGGAACCGGAGCCGGCCTCAGCCCCGCCCAGACGCCTGCGGCTGGTTCGTCGCTCCCCTTCCGGCGAGTGCGGCGGCGATCGCGCCTGCCGCGCACAACATCCCCCAGCCTGCCAGCCAGCCGAGGTGTATCAGGCCGCCGGCTGCCAGCGGCGCGAGCAAGGTGGCCAGGGCCTGCAGCGACTGGCTGATGCCGAACGCCAGCCCCTGCTGGTGCGGTGCCACGGCACGCGACAGCAGACCCATCAGGGCCGGGCGCAGCAGGCTGTTGCACAGTCCGAGCATCGCCAGGAAACCCAGTGCGGTGACCAGCCCCGGGCTCCAGCCCAGGCCCAGGTAGGCCACGGCCACCAGCCCGAGGCAGGCGCGGGCCAGCCGGGCCTCGCCCCAGCGGCGCACCAGCGGCCCGAGCAGGAACACCTGCGCGATCAGGCCCAACGCGCCGGTGAACGCCAGTGCCAGGCCCACTTCGGTGGTCCCGAAGGGTGCGCCCTGCCAGAGCAGTCGGCGCTCGGCGAACAACGCGAAGCCGGCCGTGAAGGCGCTGAAGGCGACAAAGAAGCCGAACAACTGCCATAGCGGACGCGAGGCGGCGTGCCCGCGCAGCCAGTGCATACCCCGAACCGAAGCGCCTGCGTCCGGCGCCGGGCGGTCCACCCGTGCGCGCGGCGCTTCGCGCAGCAGCACGGTGGTACCGAGCAGACTCAGCGAGGCGAGCCCGGCCGAGGCCCACAACGGCGCGGCCAGCCCCAGGGGTGACAGCAGCGCGGCAATCGCCGGACCGACCATGAAGGCGAGTCCGAAAGCGGCGGCAATCCAGCCGAAGGCGGCGGCGCGATGCTCGGGCGGCGTGCGGTCGGCGATGTATGCGCGCGCGGCCGGCAGGTTTCCGGCGCTGAGCCCGTCGATGGCACGCGCCACGAACAGCCACCACAGGGCCGGTGCCAGCGCCAGCAGCACGAAGCCGAGCAAAGACCCGGCCTGCGACAGCATCAGCACCGGGCGGCGACCGTAGCGGTCGGACCCGCGCCCGAGCAGGGGGCCCATCACCAGGCTGCCGGCGGCGTAGGTGGCGATCAATGCGCCGACACCGGCCGGCGTGGCGCCGAAGTGCTGGGCATAGAACGGCAGCAGCGGAATCATCACGGTCAGACCGAGAACATCGACGAAGACGACGCCGAGCACGGTGAGCACTTGCGGGTGGGGCCGGTACACGCTGGATTCCAGACTCGCGGTTCCGTGTCGGATCGGTGAGGGTTCGATGAGGGTTGGGCGATGGATCGAAGGTCGATCAGGGTTCGATCAGGCCGGCGCGCAGCGCCATGATCGCGATCTCGGCCTGATTGGTGGCGCCGATCTTCTGCTTGATGTTGTACAGGTGCGTGCCCACCGTGCGCGGCGACAGGTGCAGCACCTCGGCGATGCCGTTGACCGATCCGCCCTTGGCCAGCGCAACGAACACCTCGAACTCGCGCGCCGACAGCACGTCCACCGGGTTCTGTTCGGCCGACAGTTGCTGCACGGCCATCTGCTGGGCGAGCCGTGCCTCCACGTACATCTTGCCGGCGGCCACCTGCCGGATCGCCCGGATCAGCTCGTCCGCCGCGCTGCGCTTGGTCAGGTAGCCGGCGGCGCCGGCGCGCAGCGCGCGCTTGGGGTGCACGGTGTCCTCGTGCGCCGACAGCACCAGGATGCGCAGGCGCTCGTGGCGCGCCAGCAGGCGGCTGATCGCCTCCAGTCCGCCCATGCCGGGCATCGAAAGATCCAGCACCAGCACGTCGGGCAGGACTTCGCCGCAACGACGAAGTGCCTCTTCGCCGCTCTCGGCTTCGGCCACCACCTCGATGTCGGGCGTCTCCGACAGCAGCATGCGAAAGCCCATGCGCACCACCGCGTGGTCGTCGACCAGCATCACTGCGGTACGGCGGCCGCTGTCCTTCATGTGTTCGCTCCGGTGGCCTTTTCGAGGGGAATCCCGACGAAGATGCGCGTGCCACCCTCGACGGCGGTGGAGATGTCCAGACGGCCGCCCAGGCCCTGGGCGCGTTCGCGCATGCCCAGCAGTCCCTGGCGGCCGGCGCCGTGCAGACGATCAGGGGCGATGCCGACACCGTCGTCGCTGATCTGCAGCCGTACCCGACCGGCTTCGGCCCGCAGTTCCAGCCACACATTGCTGGCCTGCGAATGGCGTGCCGCGTTGGTCACGCTCTCCTGGGCGATGCGGAACAGGGCGATCTCGACGTCGTCGCCCAGGCGCGGCAGGGTCTCGGGCAGATTCAGGTCGAAGTGCAGTTGCGGATACAGGCCCTGCCATTCGGCGACCGCCTCGCGCAGCGTGTCGGCCAGGCCCATGCGCTCCAGCGCCATCGGCCGCAGGCGACGGATGATGCGGTGCATGGCGTCGTAGATCTGCCCCGCCGAGGCGGCGATGGTGAGGCTGGCCTCCCGGGTCTGCGGGTCCTTGTCGGCTAGGCGGTTGGCGGTGGCCTGGGCGATGGTCCGGATGGCGGTCAGATGCTGGCCGAGTTCATCGTGAAGTTCACGCGCCAGCACCCGGCGTTCCTCTTCCAGATGGGTCTGGATCAGGTGCGTGAGTTGACGGTTCTCGGCCAGTTCGCGCTCGGCCGCCACGGTGCGCTGGAGTTCGGCCAGCATGCGGTTGAAACCCTCGCCGATGGCCCGCAACTCGGGCAGCCCATAGCGCGGCAGACGCACCGACAGGTCGCCGCGCTCCGCGCGCGCCAGGCCCTGCACCACGGACTGCACCGGCCGCACCGCGCGTCCGACCACGGCATAGAGCAGCCCGTTGACCAGCACGAAGAACCCGCCCGCCAGCCAGGCCAGACTGAGCAGGTCGTCCCAGGCGTCGAGCACGCTGCGCGAGGCATCGGGCACGATCTCCACGGTAAAGCTGTCGGCGCGCAGGGGCACCGCCGGCACGTCCGGGCCCACCAGGCGCGTGAACCACGCCGGCGCATGGCGCCCGGCCTTGTACTGCGAGGGCGGCGAAACGTAGACCTGCCGGCCAAGACGGTCGTAGAGGATGATCTCGTTGGCGCGCACCCGGCCCAGGCGACCGAGAAAGTCCCGCACCACGTCCTGCTGCAGCGATCCGTGCGAAAACATCTGGCTACTGAACAGCACCGTGGTCATCAGTTGCGCGGTGACGCGGCTGGACGCCTCGATCTCCTCGGAGATCTGGCCGCGCATCTCCTGGACCATCAGGTACACGCCTGCGGCCAGAAACAGCAGCGTGAGCGCGGTCACCAGCAGGTTGATGCGAAAGCGCAGGCTCATGACGGTTGATCGCGCAGGCGGTTCATCACCTCGACCAGCGCACTGCGCGTGGCCGGCTCGAACGCGCCGTGTCCTGCCAGCGCAATCATCTGCAGCTCTGCGTGCGGCAGTACCTGTGCCAGCTCCCAGGCGCTGATCGGCGGGCAGACCGGATCCAGCGCGCCCTGCACGATGTGCACCGGCATCCGCCGCAGGCCTTCGAGCCCTTCCAGCAGTTCGCCGTCGCGCAGGAAAAAGCGCTGCGCCAGGTAGTGCATGTAGACCTGCGTGCGCGGTCCCAGCGGATCCGCCGCAGGGCCGCCATTGCCTGCGCCACCAGACGGGCCGGCATTGGCGAGCGTCATCGCCATGGCCTGTGATTCCAGCGCCAGCCAGGCCCCGGCGATGCGGCGCGCCGCCTGCGCTTCGCCGTGCAGGATGGTCCTGGCGCAGTGTGTCGCCAGGTCGAAGTCGCGGGCGCCCTGCTCGTCGCGTACACCGAACGGTGCTGCCAGTGCGTGCCAGGCCTGGGGCAGATAGGCGCGCAGGGTGCAGGCAAAGGAGTCCACTTCGCGACTGCGCGCAAGGAACACGCCGCGCAACACCAGCGCCTGCACCCGGGCGGTGTGCAGACGCGCGTAGGCCAGCGCCAGGGCCGCGCCCCAGGAGCCGCCGAAGACGATCCAGCGTTCGATGCCGAGTTGCTCGCGCAGGCGCTCGAGGTCGGCGACCAGTTCCGCGGTGGTGTTCGCCTCCAGCCGCCCCGCCGGCCGGCTGCGGCCACAGCCCCGCTGATCGAACAGGACGATGCGGTAATGCGCCGGATCGAAGAAACGCCGTTGATCCGGGGTGCAGCCGCTGCCGGGGCCACCGTGCAGGTAGACCACCGGCTGCCCGTCGTCGCGGCCACATTGTTCCCAGTACACCTCGTGGCCGTCGCCGACCGCCAGCCAGCCGCTGCGGGTGGGCTGGATGGGGGGATACAGCGCGTTGTCAGGCCTGTCCATCGATGGCGTGCGGGTCGATCCTGGTCAATGCCCAACCATAGCCGGGCCCGGCCGCAGGCGCACGGCTCATGATTTTCATGAGCCTTATTCACGCCACGGCGCGCTATCGACGCCGGACACCGCCGCCGACAATCGGGCACAGGCGGATCATCCCGGTCCGCCGGCCGCAGAACCGCGGCCTCATCCGGTGCGAAAGGAGAGCTTCATGGCCTGGACCAAACCCGCTGCCATTGATCTGCGATACGGCTTCGAGATCAACCTGTACATCGCCGCTCGCTGAGCGACGCACAGGAAGCCGGCACGGCGACGGATTCACTCCGTCGCCGTGTTCGTTTTTGCGGTCCGGCCGGATCGGCGGATCGCCACTGCACGTGCACACACCATGAGCGACGACACCACCGCACCGTGGAGCGCGCAAGCCTTCGAAGAGAAGCTGCGTGGCAAGTCCGCCAGCTACCACATCCATCATCCGTTCCACGTGATGATGGCCCAAGGGCAGCTCAACGCGGCACAACTGCGCGGCTGGGTCGCCAACCGCTTCTATTACCAGGTCAGCATTCCGCGCAAGGACGCCGCCATCCTGGCCAACTGCCCGGACCGCGAGATCCGTCGCCAATGGGTGCAGCGCATCCTGGACCACGACGGCTTCGAGGCTGACGCCGGCGGGATCGAGGCGTGGATCGGCCTGGGCCAGGCGGTGGGCCTGAGCCGTGACGAGCTCACCTCGCTGCGCCACGTGGTCCCGGCCGCGCGCTTCGCGGTGGATGCCTATGTCAACTTCGCGCGGCAGGCGAGCTGGCAGGAGGCGGTGGCCAGCAGCCTGACCGAGCTGTTTGCGCCGCACATCCACCAGCAGCGCATCGACACCTGGCCCGAGCACTACCCCTGGGTCGACCCCGAGGGGCTGCGCTATTTCAGGCAGCGCCTGACCCAGGCCCGGCGCGACGTGCAGCACGGCCTGCACCTGACCCTGGACCACTTCAGCCAGTCGCGCGCGCTGCAGGAACGGGCGCTGGAAATCCTGCAATTCAAGCTCGACGTGCTGTGGGCGCTGGCCGACGCCATCATGCTCAGCCAGTGCCAAATGCAGATCGCGGGGCCCAG
>JAJFJX010000435.1 GCA_021773655.1 Panacagrimonas sp. | reverse complement strand
CTTCTGAGGTCGGCGGGTAGAGCCTTCTGTGAACTAGTTGTAGAATTTTGAACGACCCACAATATGGACCTGACGAAGAATTTGGGGCGGTGACGTTGCGGGACGGAGTTATTGTTGAGGTTTAGGCGATGGCTGATGGATTTAGTGGTGGTTGCCAATGTGGCGCGGTGCGGTACCGGGGGGCTCGCTTGCTGGATGACGCGCATGTTTGTCATTGCCGGATGTGCCAGAAGGCGGTGGGCAACATGTTTGTCGGGCTGGTCGGCGTGGCGTTGGCGAATTTCACTTGGACGCGGGGCGAACCGGCGGCGTTCTATAGCTCGGCCAAGGTGGCGCGGGGGTTTTGCAGGAATTGCGGGACACCGTTGTTCTATCGCGACGATGGCGGTGACAGCATTTCGGTGACGATCGGGTCATTGGACGAACCGGCAAAGGTGCCGTTGGTGTTTGAATCCGGCATTGAAGGTCGGCTCGCACAGATTGACCAGATCGATCACGTTGAGAACCGCGGCGCCCTCGAGGACGATGTGCCGGACTGGGCAGCGGAGGTGAAGTCCGGTAACCGCCAGCATCCGGATCACGATACAGACGATTGGCGGACCGACCAAGGTTAGGGGTGGCAGGCGATGCCGAGCGGCGGGTTGCTGATTGGGTTTATTGCGTCGGCACTGGTGGTGCTGGTGATACCGGGGCCGGGCGTGGTGTATGTGGTGGCGCGGAGCGTCGGGCAGGGGCAGCGGGCCGGATTGGCCTCGGTGCTTGGGTTGACCGCCGGGGCGGCGGTGCATGTCGCAGCGGCGGCCGCCGGGTTATCGGCGTTGCTGGTGACATCGGCAACGGCGTTTGGCGTGGTCAAGGCTCTGGGCGCCGGTTATTTGATCTACCTGGGCCTGCGCACCTTGTTGGCGCCGCGGCGTGCGGTCACCGCGGATGGGGTGCGCCGGCTGCCGCTGGGTCGGGTGTTCCGGGATGGGGTGATCATCAGCGCGCTCAATCCGAAGATCGCGGTGTTCTTTTTGGCGTTTCTACCGCAGTTCGTCGACCCCAGCGCGGGGCCGGCGGGGCAGCAAATCCTCGTGCTCGGACTAATCTATCTGGGCTTGGCGTTGATCTCCGACGGGTCCTATGCCCTGCTGGCCGGCGGGATGCGCAAGTGGTTGAAGGTCAGGGTGCTAATGGGACCACTGCCGCGTTACCTCAGCGGTGGGCTGTACATTGGGTTGGGCGTGTACGCGGCGCTGACCGGGCGGCGACCGGTAGCCACCGGATAGGGTGGTTGCTGGCCGCCGCAGGTGAAGACGGGGCTGGCGGCACGTTTTATTTCCGATTCTCATCCAATCCGCGTTTGAGTTGGTCGAGCATGGTGAAGAACCTGTCCAGGTCATCCGGTTGCCATTCTTCGAAAAGCTCTTGGAGGAGTGGGTTCAATAGCTGGCGGGACTCGGTGATGGCCTTGCGGCCATCGGGGGTGATTGAAAACAGCCGGGCGCGTCCGTCGTCAGGGTGTTCGGTGGATTCCAGATAACCCTTCCGTTCAAGCTTTTGGATCGTTTTCGTGGTGCCGGGCTGGGGCTGCTGAAACGCCGCCGCCACTTCCGTAACAGTGTGGCGTTTGTAGTCCTGGTTATGAAAGTGAAGCAGCATCTTGAATTGTGGGAACGGGATGGGTCCGGCTTCCAAGAGCTGGTTAGCCCGTGTCACCGAAAGCTGATTGACAATTCCAATCCAGTTCATGATGCGGAACATTGTTTCGGCGCGTCGTGCCGCAATATCTTGTGCGCTCAAGTTCAGATGTCCTCAAGTTGTCCAGTCAGGACGCTCGATTGGATTGTTACGGTGCGTACGTGGGCACAAGCGCCGTAACGGCATAGATCAAAGCGACGCCCCAAATCCATACCGGCAGGTTGCGCCTAGCGATGTTGCCGTGGCGGCAACGGATCAGGTTCGTCGCGATGAGGATCAGCCAGGTCGTCCAGACGACGAAGACACCACCGGTCAGTTCGCCGAGGGGCGTGAACGGATCGCCCAGAGGCTCCATGCCGAACGCCAGTGTCGCGACCCCCAGAACAATGGCGAGCCAACCGAGGCGGCGATCGATGAACGGTTGTTTGATGACTGCAATGCCAAGGAAT
Source organism: Panacagrimonas sp. (assembly GCA_021773655.1). GTDB lineage: Bacteria > Pseudomonadota > Gammaproteobacteria > Nevskiales > Nevskiaceae > Panacagrimonas. The sequence goes on along the minus strand of JAJFJX010000435.1, from coordinate 2,882 downwards.
AGCGTCCAGAGCCCCATACCAAGGAACCCGAGATGTTCGCCGATGGCCATGCCGGCGTAGCGGTTCATGACGCCCTCCAGCAGCGTGATCACAGCTTGTGCCTGCGGGTTTGGGGCGGCTGCCATGGCTTCGGCCAGATAGGGGATAACGATAGGCCAACGTATGAAACCCATGATCTGAAACGCGCCGCAGAGCACGCCAAACAGTGCCGCGAGAACCAACATGGGTTCGTCACGCCGCGGCGCACAGAGCCAGATCAACACCGCCAGAGCGGCTTGGGTCAGTCCGGTGAGAGCGAGCAGGTAGTAGGTAGGGATGATCGTGGAGGCGCCGTCGACGAAGCGTGCCAGACGTTCCGGCGCCGGGTCCCTGAGAATGTCGGGGAAATCGAAAACCGCTACAAGGATGAAAAAGCCAACCGTTAGGCCGATCACATGATAGAGGGCGGCGACCAGCACGGTCCAAACGGGATTGTCGGTTCTTAACTCAATGTCGGTGTTGGCGACGACGTTGGTGTGCATCAGATACCTCGCGTCATAACCATTCCCTGGAATTCATACCCTAGCATAGATATGCATTCTACGGAATGCAACTGAGTGCAGGAAACAGATGATACTTTTCTCAAAGCTGAGCCGGGTCCGGGTTGCTAACCGTAGCAATGTCCGGCCGATTTGAAGGTCGACCGATGGGCGGAGCGGTACGGTGTCGGATGCCAGGAGGAATGCGGCGCTGCTCGGGAGCCGCTATCACAGGCGGCTTTCTAGCGTTCCAACCTGAGACGACTGATGCTACCGCGCTGGTGCAGATACTCCGAAAACCTGACGAGTTGTTTCTGACCGTTGGACGGCGTCAATGAGGAAGTGTGCCAGGCTCTGGCGTGAGACCGATGAGCCCTTGGTCGGCAATTTTCCTTGTTCCGCGCGATACTCTGTCTCTTCTTTGTCGGTCAAGAAGCCGCACCTTGCCACCGTCCATCTGATCGGTGAATCCCGCAATATTTCTTCCATACGCGTTGCATTGCTAACGATGTTCGGGACGATCAAGGGGAGGATCTTCTCCATCAAGGAGCGCCGTGGGAACAAGAGAGCAGAAGAGGTTACAAGAATCCTTTCAACGCCCGTATTGTGCGCGGCTTTTACAATGGCGCTCGCTGACAGAGGATAAACCGAAGTTGCGGCCTTCGTTGGTCGTCTTCCACCCAATGCTGAAACTACAGCGTCATGGCCATGAAAAACGTCGGACAGGAAATTCGCATCGCATGGATCGCCGACCAGCACGGTCAGGTCGTCATGTTGGATATCCGGCCGCTTTTCTTCCGAACGCACAACAGCAGAAACGGTGTCTCCTCGTTTCAGTGCTAAGCGTACTAGATGGCACCCGGTCCGACCATTTGCCCCAAGTACTAAGATCTTCATAGACTAGTCCAATGCAATATGTTGGGCGTGGACGGGATGCCGGACAAGAAAGTCTGTGACTTCACGTCGAGGCTGGGCGTGTGGATGGAGGGATGGACGACCTGTTCGCACTGTATGACTGTGACCAAGCGAGGTTGGCAAGGGGAGCTGCTATCGTGCCAACGACACGGGGTCAGTCGTAACATTGCTCCGCCGGTTTGAACGTCGACCATTGAGCATCGTCATGGCCGCAAATGACGGTCGCGCCCGATTTTTCGATGCGTTTAATCTCGGCAAGGGACCTGGACAGCAGGTCAGGGCTCCAGGTGTTTTTCGGAATGATATCCGATTCCAGATGCTGCCGGAGCGGTACGGCGTCGGACGCCAGGAGCAACGCGCCGCTGTTCGGCAGGACGGCGTGCAGGGCGGTGAGGCCGGGTGTGTGGCCGGGGAGGGGGACAAGAACGAGGCGTGCATCGCCGAAGATATCAACCTCGCCGGTGATTTCGACCATCGGCATGGGGTGCTGCCAATCGGCCTGATAATAGCCCGTTGCCTTGGAGCTTTGATCGCGGGCGTATGCCAATTCGTCAGCGTGGACGTAGACGGTCGCCTTCGAAAAGAACTCGTTGCAGCCGCAATGGTCGCAATGGAGATGAGAGCTGACCACGATGTCGATGTCATCGGGGGTCAAGTCCAGCCGCCTCAGGTGGCTGACGACGTCGTCGCCGGGAAGCGAAAGCGGTACCAGTCTGCGCGCCAAGGTGCCCCACCTGTCCTCCGGATTGGTCGCGACGGTTGGGTGGCAACCGGTGTCGAAAAGGACATTGCCGTGAGGGTGGCGGAACAGGAAACAGGAGACCGGAATCTCAATGGTTTCCTCCGGTGCCGCGGACGGGAGGTAAATGTGCTTTGCCATCCGCAAGCGACCGCCGGAAAGAACGTGCATCTTCATTGTCGGGTTCGACGTCAGCCGTTATCACAGGCGGCTTTATAGCATTCCTCGAAAATCATCGGCCAGCTGGAGCCGTAGCCGTTGATCATCATTTCGGCCATGTCGCCGTAGGCTTCCCAGTCGCTGTGGGTGAGGACGACGCGGGTGCGGTCGTCGGTTAGGGGGGTGAAGGTGACCGCGACGCGGCCGGCCTTGTCGGCTGGCAGGCCCATGTGGAAGGCCATGGCGAGGGCGTCGTGGGGATCGTATTCGGTGATGGTGGCCCAGTGGTGTTCGCTGCCGTCCTCCCCGAACTCAACAATCTTGCCGCCCTGGGTGGGGTCGACGCGCAGTTCCTTGGCGGCGCTGCCGGCCATTTTAGACATGGCGCGTTTGTCGAGGGGCCACCAACTGCCCATGTCGCGGATGAAGATATCGAATGCCTGGGCCTGGGGGCAGGGGACCTCGATGGTGAAGCTGATGGGCGCGAGCATTCGGTACTCCTAGTGTTTGTTAAGCCGGCGGGCGACTTCGGCGCCGTAGGCGGTGAGGGC
>JAJFJX010000434.1 GCA_021773655.1 Panacagrimonas sp. | reverse complement strand
CCAACCCGGCGGTGACGCTGGCACGCAGCCTCACCGACAGCTTCGCAGGGATCCGACCTGCCGACGCGCCAGGCTTCATCGCCGCACAGCTCGCCGCCGTCGCAACCATTGCGGGATTCATGCGGCCACGATCCACGAACTCCCCGCGACTGTGTAAAGGCCAGATCCAGTCCGCGTGAGCATTCGCCCCATGCAAGGCCGCAAAGCGGCCGAACCGGCTGCAACCCCTCGTCGAACGCCAGGACAAACGACGAGGTCGGACGCCTGAGCCAGGCTCTGGCGATACATTGGCAATACATTGGCGATACATTTCCGACGAGATGATCAGGGTGCTGCCCCGCTTGCCGCCGATGCAGTGGACACCCGCAGAGACCCGCGACCCGACCGACCTCTAGCTGCTCCTGGCCGAGCCCATCGAACCGTGTGGAATGCCAGACGCGGACCTTCGCGACCCGGCCGAGCAGCCGGCATTCCTCAGGTTGCCGGCCGCAAAGGCCGATGAGCTGATTGCGCCTGGACAGGGCACCGCCTCGCGGAGGAATCCGCAATGCAAGCGCCCGGCCACTTGTTTGTCCGCCACCCTGCACTCGCACCCGGCGGGATAACATGCGGCGGATGCGGGCCCCTGGCGCCTGCCTGGATCACACACTTTTTTTCGTTTTTCCGGCCAAATCAGATGCAGTTGATCGTCCTGGGGATGCATCGCTCCGGCACGTCGATGTTGATGCGCCTGCTCAATCTCATGGGCGCCTATTTCGGGGCTCAAGGCGCCGGCACCCCGGCAGGCGAGGAGAACCCGAAGGGCTTCTGGGAGCGCTGGGACGTGCGCATGCTCAACGACCTGCTGCTGCATTCTGCGGGCTGCGACTGGCACCGGGTTTCCGAATTCGAGCCCGGCCGCCTGCCCGAGGCTGCGCTGGCCGAATTCCGGGCGCGCGCGGCGCGGCTGGTTCTGGAACTCGATGGACACCGACCCTGGGCGATCAAGGATCCGCGCATGTGTCTGCTGCTGCCGATGTGGGCGCCGTTCCTGGAATCACCCGTGTGTGTCCACGTCATCCGGCATCCCGCCGAAGTGGCGTCCAGCCTGCAACGACGCAACCGCATGCCCTTGCCGGCAGGGCTGGCGCTGTGGCAGGTCCACCTTGCGAGCGCGCTTGAACACGCGCAAACCCTGCCCGCCACGACCGTCTTTCATCAGCAGATCATGCAGGATGGACATGCGGCAACGGCAACACTCCTGCGCGACCTGGAAGCGCTCGGCGTGCGGGGCTTGCGCCAGCCCTCAAAGAACGAGATTTCCGCTTTCATCTCCGATGCGTTGTATCGGGAACGCGCGCAGCGTGCAGACCTGCTGGCGCTTCGTGGCTCGCCCCAAGTAGCGCTGTACGAACAGCTTCTGGATTGCCCGAACCCGGCCAGCCTCGACCCGAGGTCCCTGTCGGCCGCCCTGCCCCTTGCCGAACTGAAGCAATACGAATCGACCCTGCCGAACCCGTCGGCATTCGACCTCGCCGGATTCCTGGAACAGCGCGACCGCAATCCAGCCGCCCGCGAGCGCCTTGCACGCCGCGAGCTCAGGCAGCTGAGGCGCACCTGCACCCAGCTCGGCGAGCAGTTGCGATCCAGTGTCGAGGCAATCCGCAAACTTGAATCGGACCTGCGAGAACTGCGCGAGGCTTGTGCCGTGGGACAGAACGACGTCGAGCTGATCCGGTCCAGCCGGTGGTTCGACGCCGGCTGGTACCTGCAGCGCCACGGCGCACACATGGATCGGCTGACCGACCCCGCCGCGCATTACCTTCAGATTGGCGCCTCGCGGGGTTATCAGCCGGGGCCGGAATTCGACGCCGTGCGTTACCTGCAGGCCAATCCGGACGTCGCGGCGACGGGCATGAACCCGCTGTTGCACTTCATCCGGCACGGAGAACGCGAAGGCCGGGCGCCGACCTTCGCGGCCCAACCGGAACGCCACGTCCGCATATAACTAACGCAGACACCCGAATCGCATGGTTGAACGTGCTCGGCGGGCCGGCATATAGTCGATTGCGCCGCAGAGCATGCACTCCGTCGAGGCCATTCCGAGCCCGACAGATGCTCCCCACTTACTCCACGGAGAAACAGCAATGAAAACGCGTGCAACCGAGACTTCGCCCGAGGTGAGCATCGACCCGACCAACCTGCTGGGCTTCGACCAGTTGTCCCGGATTACTTCCCCGTCGCAACCGGACGCCGGGAGGCTCGCCCGACTCACCGGGATCGGGCGCCTGCTCAGCAAGGTTGGCACCGACGAAAATGCTCGCATCAGGATTCCGCCGAACAACGGACTCTGACCGCATCACCTGCCCTGCTCCGCGCCACCCGGAGCACTCTGAACCAACTCGATGCGTGCAGGGCGTTGAACCTGCTGCCGGCGGCTCGCATGCCTCTGGTGACCCGCCGTGAACATCTGCGCTGAAAGCCTGGACCAGCTCGACCTCTCGGTACGCCTGAAGCTGGCGGACAGCCTCGACTCGCTATGGCAACAGGCCGGCGCAACCCTCGGCGCCGACACCACCAGGCAGCGTGCCCTGCTGGATCACATCCGGAATCACCGGGTGCATCCGCGCCTGTTCGCCCGGTACTACGACCTCGTGCTGGCCATTCTGGAACACGAACCGGCCGAAGCACGCCGCGTCAACGCCGGTCTGCTGTCCCTTCCAGCCGAACCGCTACGTGGCGGCATCCGCCCCTACTCCAGGGCCGAACTGGGCGAGGATTTCGAACGCTTCGCCCGGCTGCTGTTTGCCGAGGAAGGACTTGAACGTCCCCTTGCGGCACCCGAGCCTGAACAGACCGACGCCACCCGAGGGCACCTGATGGAGGCGATCAAGCTGGTTGCCGCCGTTGATTCGGCGACCGGCGCCGAAGTCTGTTTCTTGTGGCCCCTGATCTACCTTGCTCGCCCCGACCAGGTCGGCAGGTTCCGGTTTGCCGGGGTGACTTCGTTCATGGTCTGGGGCGCCGGCGTGATGAATGTCGAGGCATTCGATACGCCGCTGGCCATCGCAGAGTTCCTCGTCCACGAAACCACCCACTCCCTGCTGTTCGCCATGGGTTGTGAAGATCCCCTCGTGTTGAATCCGCTGGACCAGAGCTACCCGTCGCCATTACGGGCTGATCCGCGACCCATGGATGGCATTTTCCATGCAACCGTGGTCTGCGCGCGCACCGCTGCGTTCCTGGGCCGCAGTCTGGACAGCCCGACAATCGACCCCAGGCAGCATGAGGGAATCCGTCAACGGCTCCGAAATGCACGCGACTCCTACGCCGCCGGACGTGAAGTGATCGCGCGACACGGCCAGCTTTCCGGCCGTGCTCAAGCATTGCTGGAGACTTGCGACAGGACGCTGGCCACGGTGGCATGAACTCCCAACTGGCAGGACAGGATTACGGTGGCGGCCCGAGATTCACGGACACCCTCGCCTGGCAGATTCGGGACGGTGCGGAACAATGCCCGGACGCAACACTGATCGAGCTGCTGCCGGACGGGCGACCGGAGGTGAAAGCGAGCTACGGGCAGTTGTATTCGAAGGCGTTGCGCATGGCCTCAAGACTTGCCGACGTAGATCCGGATGCTCCGCTGATTCTGTGCTTCGAGCGGGCCGTCGATTTCATTCCCGCCGCCTGGGCCGCCATCAGCCTGGGCCGCTGGTACATCCCCTGGCAGATTCAGCCCGCCGCGCATCTCGGCGGGGCCTTGCGAGCGCGCTTCGACGCGCTGCGCGAATGTTTTGCTCAGGCCTGCCTGGTGACCCGGGACATCGACGAGTCCCTGGCCCGGAGCATCCGCTCGGCAGCCCCCGGCTGGTCCCGCGCGGAGCTGGAACATATCGACGAACAACGGTCCGTTCGCACCGAAGGTCCGCTCATCGAGGGCGGCGGCTGTTACCTGCCCACCTCCGGCTCCTCCGGGGGCGCCCGCTTCGCCCGCATTCGCAACCGGACCCTATGCGCCAGGAACGATCTTTCGACAGCCCTCACCAGGCCAAAGACCTCGCAGGTCAGCTTCCCCTTCGATGGCGTGACCGGGCACTCGATCGTGTTCCCTTGGTCCGGAACGCAGGTGTTCCTGCACACCTCCCGGATCATGACGCGCCCCGACGATCTGCCGGACCTGCTTGAACACCACCGCATCAACAGCCTGTCGATGTCCAGCTCCATGCTTGCCAGGCTGGTCCATGCGCTGGAGACACGCATCGCGGATTGCGATCTTTCAGCACTGCGGCGCATGTCGCTCGGCTCCGAACCGCTGTCGGCATCGCTGATCACCCGGATGATCACCCAGTGCCGCAGGTTTGGTGCTGACGGCCCGCGCTTCGATCTCGGTTACGGCATGACCGAAACCGGC
>JAJFJX010000433.1 GCA_021773655.1 Panacagrimonas sp. | reverse complement strand
TCACCGCCACGTCGAGGATCACGTCGAGGTTGACGTCGTTGCCGGCCGATGGTGTGCCGCCGTGTTCGAACTGCTCGAACTGCGCGGTAGTGGCGGTTGCGCCGGGATTGAGGGTGCGCGCCTGAGCGGTCATGCGGAAACTCCTTGGGTGATGCGCATCGCGGGGTCTGGACCGGGGCGCAGGATTCTGTCGATGCGCACGGCGTTGTGGCCGTTTGCGACGCCGAACTGGCCGCGATAGACCGGCACGCCTTCGACGCACAGGTCCACTGCCTTGGGCAGGTTGATGGGCAGGATGTCGCCGGGCTTGAGCCGCATCAGGTCGCGCAGGGTGATGGTGGCGCTGGCCAGTTCGCTCTCCAGCTCCACTTCGGCGTTCTGGATCTGCTCGCGCAGGCTGGTCGGCCAGCGCTCGTCCTTCTCGGAGCGGTCGGACTGCAATCCGGCGTCGAGCAGATCGCGGATCGGTTCGAGCATCGAATAGGGAAACGTGATGTGCAGGTGCCCACCGCCGCCTTCGAGTTCGATGTGGAACTTGGACACGCACACGATCTCGCTGGGCGACACGATGTTGGCGAAGTGGGGGTTGACCTCGGAATTCAGGTACTCGAATTCCAGCGGCATCACCGGACCCCAGGCCTCCACCAGATCGGCAAAGCACTGGCGCACCATCAACTGGATCACGCGCAGCTCGGTGGGCGTGAATTCGCGGCCCTCGATCTTGGTCTTGAGCTTGCCGTCGCCGCCGAAGAAGTTCTCCACCACCGAGAACACCAGGCGCGGCTCGAAGATGAACAGCGCGGTGCCGCGCAATGGCTTGACCCGCACCAGGTTCAGGCTGGTGGGCACGAACAGCGAGTGCGTGTATTCGCCGAACTTGACCATCTCGATGCCGACCACGGTCAGCTCCGGCTGGCGGCGCAGCATGTTGAACAGGCCGATTCTGAACAGGCGCGCGAAGCGCTCGTTGACCATTTCCAGCGTCGGCATGCGGCCGCGCACGATGCGGTCCTGGGTGGCGAAATCGAAGCTGCGCGCCTCGCCGGGCGCAGCCGGCGGCGGCTCGGTGTCGACGCTGCCCGAATCGACGCCGTGCAGAAGCGCGTCGATCTCGTCCTGCGACAGCAAGTCGGAAGTGCTCATGGTCGCGGCCTCACTGCATCACGAAACTGGTGAAATAGACCGCCTCGACCACCGGCTGCCCGGTCTCGGCCAGCACCGCCTTCTGCACCTCTTCCAGCGCCGCGGCGCGCAGCGCTTCCTTGCCGGCGCGGGTCGACAGGTCCGCCGGCTTCTGCTGAGCAAACAGCAGCAGCAGGCCGTTACGGATGCGCGGAGCGTGCATGCGCACGGACTCCAGCGCCGCCGCGTCGCGCGACATGAGCTGTACGTCCACCTGCAGGTAGTGCGGCAAGTCTGGATCTTCCAGGTTGACCACGAAGGCCGGCTCCAGCGACAGATAGGCCGCTGGTGCGGGAATGGCGTCTGCAGGGGTCTGGCCGGCCGCGGCGTCGACGCTGTCGTCGGCCGGCGGCCGGGTCAGAAACCACACCGCTGCTCCGGTCGCCGCCGCCGACAGCAGCAGCAGGATCAGCAGGCTTGCGAGACCAAGGCCCTTGCGCCTGGGCGCGGCGGCGTCTGCAGGGGGGGCGTCGGTAAGGTTGGCGGCGCTGGCCATGCGGCGGGTATCCAAGGGCTGGGGCGGGTTCGAACCGCCCTGCTGCAAGCCCTGTTCCACGCCGCGGCGACCCGCCAACCCGGTAAGCGACGGTGTTTTGACGCTGAAAAATGCGACCGGCGAGGACGGATTTCCGCCACCTCGCAGGTGCCGGGCGCGGAACCCGTCAGGCGCAACCGAGCAGGCGTTCGACCACCGGCGTCAGTGCCTGCACGTCGCCGCTGCCGAGCCACCGCATCTGGCCGCCGGCGTCGGTATCGCGGCGCAGCAGTGCTTCTCGGTCCAGCACCCGTTGCACCTGGCGCGCCACCGCAGCGCCGGTGTCGACCAGCATCACCTCCTTGCCGGCAATGCGCTGGATCAGCGGGCGCAGGAAGGGATAGTGCGTGCAGCCCAGCACCAGGGTGTCGGCACCGGCGGCACGCAGGGGCTCGATGTAGCGCCGCACCAGGGCCTCGGTGCGTGGCCCATCGAGTTCGCCCGACTCCACGCATTCGACCAGCCCCGGGCAGGGCTGGGTGATGACGCGAACGCCGTCGGCGTGGGCGGCCACCAGGCGGTGGAACTTGTCGCCGGCCAGGGCGGCGCCAGTGGCAAGCACGCCCACCACGCCGCTGCGGGTCTGCGCGCAGGCCGGCTTGACCGCCGGCTCCATGCCCACGAACGGCAGCGGGTAGGACGCGCGCAGGGCCTCCACTGCGGCGATGGTGGCGGTGTTGCAGGCCACCACGATCAGCTTGCAGTGCGCCGCCAGCAGGGTTTCGGTGATTGCCACCGCGCGCGCCTGGATCGCCGCGACCGGCTGGCCGCCATAGGGGCAATGGGCGCTGTCGGCGTAATAGAGCAGGTCCTCACCGGGCAGCAGCGCACGCACCTCGCGCAGCACCGACAAGCCGCCGACGCCGGAATCGAACAGGCCGATCGGCGCAGCCGCGGGGTCCATGATTCAGGGCACGCGCAGGGTGCGATCAGGCGCGCACATGCAGTGCGCGTAGACGCCGCGGGGATCGTTGAATCGCCGCAGCCAGTGGCCGACGTCGGCGTGTTCGAACGCCTGAAGCAGCGGATGCAGCGGCTCCGGCAGCCCCAGCAGAAGGCCCAGGTTCCAGTCCAGCGCCAGCGAGCCGAAGAACTGTCCGAGGATGCCGCCGGCAAAGGTGGGCAGCGGCTCGAATGGCGTCAGCGTCCACTCGCCGGCGCCCAGTCCGGCCATCTCCGCGGCCGCGGCGCTGGCCTGTTCCAGGCCGCCGAACTGGTCGATCAGGCCCAGGTCGCGGGCGTCGGCGCCGCTCCACACGCGCCCCTGGGCGAGGGCCTCGACCTTGGCCGGGTCCAGCTTGCGGCCGGTGGCGACACCGTCGATGAACTCGCGGTAGCCCTTTTCGATCTGGCTCTGGAAGATCGCCTTGACGTCGTCCGACAGCGGCCTGTCGATGCGGAAGGCGCCGGCCAGCGCGGTGGTGCCGACGCCGTCGGTATGGATACCGAGCCGGTCCAGCGGCTGCTCGATGGTGGGGATCAGGCCGAAGATGCCGATCGACCCGGTGATGGTGCCCGGGTGCGCCCAGATCTGGTCGGCATCCATCGCCACCCAGTAACCCCCGCTGGCCGCCACCGTGCCCATCGACACCACCACCGGCTTGCCGGCCGCCTTGAGCGCCTGGACCTGACGGCGAATCAGTTCGGAGGACCACGCGCTGCCGCCGGGGGAATCGACGCGCAGCACCACCGCGGCAACGTTTTCGTCGCTTCGGGCCTGTTCGAGGAGTTCGACGATGGTGTCGCCGCCAGCCTGGCCGCGGTCGCCGTAACCGTCGACGATCTCCCCCTGCACCACCACCAGTGCCACGTCGGACGCGGCACGCCTTGCGGCACGCAGTTTCTTGAGGCGCGGCTTGATGGCGCGCAGGTATTCCTGGAAATGAATCTGGCGGAAGCTGCCGTGCTCCTCGTCCATGCCGACGTCGGTGCCCATGCGCTGGCGAAACTCGTTGAGCGTCTCCAGGTGGGTGACCAGGCCCGCTTCCTTGGCATAGACCGCAGTGTTGCCGGACAGGCGTTCGATGCCGAAGCGGAAATCGGCAACGTAGGCGTCCACTGAGTTGGCCGGCAACTTGCGCTGCTGCGCCACCACCTTGCCGTACTCGCTCCAAAGGTCGCCCAGCCACTCGCGATTGGCCAGGCGGGCCTCCTCGGACATGTCGTTGCGGATGAAGGGTTCCACCGCGGCCTTGAACTCGCCGACCCGGAACACATGCATCTGTACGCCCAGCTTGTCCAGTGCGTCCTTGAAATAGTTCTGGAAGACGCCGAAGCCTTCCAGGTAGACCGCGCCCAGCGGGTCGAGCGAGATGTCGTCGGCCGCGGTCGCCGCCAGATAACCGATCTGATCGTAGAACGGCCCGTAGGCGTGCACGCTCTTGCCGGCGGCGCGGAAGCGCGCCAGCGCCGCCATCAGTTCCTGCATCTGCGGCATGCCGGCAGCGGTCAGCGTGTCGAGCTTGAGCACGGCGCGCGTGATTCGGTCGTCCGCGGCGGCGGCGTCGACCGCGTCGATCAGGTCGCGCAGCAGGGTCTGCGAGGGCGGCTCACGGGTCAGTCGCTCGAACAGGCGCCGTTCGAAGTCGAGTTGGTCGACCAGCTCGCCGGAGGGCCAGACGATCAGGGCGACGTTGTCCTCCACCGAAGGCCGCGGACCGCCCTGGAACATCATCCACGCAAAGCCGGCGAACACGATCAGGCTGAGGATGATCAGCGCCCGGTAAAACGTGATGATCACGCCCCAGACGAAATCGAACAGACGGCGCACAACGGATTTGGAAGCAGACATGGAAACGTGAAGGTCGCGGTATCAGTGAGGCCGGCAGTATGCCGGCATTCGCAAAGCGGCCGGGAATCGGATGCCGTCACCGCACTCAGTTCGGAATCACCCATTGATAGCGGATCGAAAACCAGGTCGCCGCCGGCACGCCGTCGACGGTGCCGACCACGAACCTGCAGGCGGAAAACGCCCGCACCGCGGCGTCGTCCAGGCGCCGGTATCCGCTGGACTGGTCGACGCGGGTCTGCTTGACCTTGCCGTCGGCACCGATCAGCAGGCTGATGCCGCTGGTGCCCTGCTCGCCCAGGCGTTCGGATGCCGACGGATAGGCAGGCTCCCGGCAGGCGCGGCCGCTGTTCTCCAAGTCCACCCGCGCCGGCACCCGCACCGGCTCGCGCGGCGGTGCGGGTGCCGGCGGCCGCGGTGGCGCCGGCGGCGGCGTGCGGGTGATGCGGGTGATGGTGGTCGGCGGCGGCGGCGGCGTGGCGATGACGATGTCCGGCGGCGGCACGAACGGCGGCGGCGGCGGCTCGAACTCGGGCACCGGCGGCGGCGGCTCTTCGATCTGCGGGCGCAGGTCCTCGATGATCCTGGTTTGGATCGGCTGCGGGATCACTTCCACCACCTTGCGTGCCAGGCCCGTCATCAGGCCCCAGATCAGCAGCACGTGCACCACCACCACCACGGTCAGGCCGATCAGGCGGGTCTTGCGGGTTCCGGCATCAGGGGCGAAGTTCATCGCGGCAGCGGCGATCAGTCGGGGCGCCCGCCCGGGTCAGCGGCGCAGGCAAACTCCAATGGTGCCCGGCACGCTCCCGCAAATGCAAACGAATCGCAACTGCGCGATCAGGCTTCGCGCTCGAACTCCACCAGCTCGGCACCCTCCGGCACCTGCTCGCCAAGCGCGAAGCAGAACGAATTCACGGTCCCGGCAGCCGGCGCGCAGATGCTGTGCTCCATCTTCATCGCCTCCATCACCAGCAACGGGGCACCCTTTTCCACCCGCGAGCCGGGCTCGACCAACAGCGCGATGATCTTGCCGGGCATCGGCGCCTGCAGGCCGGCGGCGGACTCATCGCCTTCGCCGGCGTGCAGCAGCGGATCGGCATGCACCACCGTGTAGCGGTGTCCGCCCATGAACACCTGCAGCACCGCGTTGCCGTCGTCGACCCACCAGCCGGTGACGCGTTCGGCACCGATGAGCAGCTCCATCTGACCGCCGGCATGCACCCGGGCCTGCACCGGCGCGCCGTCGATGTTCAGCGTGCCGTCGGCCGCGTAGGCGACGTCCAGCACCTGCTCGGCGTCGCCGACCTGCAAGTGCAGACGGCGATGCAGGGTCCCGTTGCCGCGCCAGCCGTCGGCCACTGCCCAGGGCGAATGCGGATCACTGGCCGGTACCGCTGCGCGCGCGCGCTCGGCATCGACCAGGGCACTGGCTGCCAGCGCCCACACCGCGGACGGCACCGGCGGCGGCGGCGGAAACAGCAGGTCGCGCTCGCGCTCGATCAGGCCGGTGTCGATGGCACCGCTGCGGAACGGCGGACTGCCGATCAGCCGAGCCAGAAACTCCACGTTGTTGCCGACCCCTGCGATGCGAAACTGCGCCAGGGCCTGCAGCATGGATTCGCAGGCCAGGTCGCGGTTTTCGCCCCAGACGATCAGCTTGGCCAGCATGGGATCGTAGTGCGGACTGACCGCGTCGCCCTGTTCCACACCGCTGTCGATGCGCACCTGCGGCGTCGCCGGCGGCGGCACGAAGCGCTGCAACGTGCCGATGGACGGCAGAAAACCCTTGTCCGGATCTTCAGCGTAGATACGCACCTCGATGGCATGGCCACGCAGGGGAATCTGCTCCTGGGTCAGCGGCAGCGGAGCACCGGCGGCGATGCGCAACTGCCACTCCACCAGATCCTGGCCAGTGATCATCTCGGTCACCGGATGCTCGACCTGCAGGCGCGTGTTCATCTCCATGAAGAAGAAATTGCCGGACGCATCGGCGATGAACTCCACCGTGCCGGCGCCGACGTAGCCCACCGCCCGCGCCGCGTCGCACGCGGCCTGCCCCATCGCGGCACGGCGCTCGACGCTCATGCCGGGCGCCGGGGCTTCCTCGACGACCTTCTGGTGGCGCCGCTGCGCCGAGCAGTCACGTTCGTACAGCGAGACCGTGTTGCCCTGCGTATCGGCAAACACCTGGATCTCGATATGGCGTGGCCGCACCAGGTACTTCTCCACCAGCACCTTGTCGTCGCCGAAGCTCGATCGCGCCTCGCGCTGGCACGACGCCAGGCTGGCGGCGAAATCCGCGGAACGCTCGACCACGCGCATGCCCTTGCCGCCGCCGCCGGCCGAAGCCTTGATCAGCACCGGGTAACCGATGCGGTCGGCCTGCTCCTGCAGACGCTGCGGGTCCTGGTCTTCGCCGTGGTAACCCGGCACCAGCGGCACGCCCGCCCGATCCATCAACGCCTTGGCCGCGGACTTCGAACCCATTGCGCGGATTGCCGCCACCGGCGGCCCGATGAAGACGATGCCGGCCGCCGCGCAGGCCTGCGCAAAGCCCTCGTTCTCGGACAGGAAACCGTAGCCCGGGTGGACCGCCTGCGCACCGCTGTCGCGCGCCACCTGCAGGATCTTGTCGCTGCGCAGGTAGCTTTCGGCGGATGCCGCCGGCCCGACGCACCAGGCCTCGTCGGCCAGACGCACGTGACGCGCGCGGGCATCGGCCTGGGAATACACCGCAACGGTGCGGACACCCAGCCGGCGGCAGGTGGCAATGATGCGGCAGGCGATCTCGCCTCGGTTTGCAATGAGGATCTTGGTGAACATGATCAGGCCAGGTTGTAAACCGGTGAACGCGACTCGGCGCGCGGGGCGCCGGAGATCCGGCGTCGTGAAGGGATTCGCCGCAACCGGGCGCTCGCAGGATCGTCGGGGTAAAGGCGGGTCGTCTGCACGGTCGCGGACTACATCCGGAACAGGCCGAACCGCGTCTCGCGGATCGGTGCGTTGAGGGTGGCCGAATAACTCAGCGCCAGCAGGCGACGCGTCTGCGCCGGGTCGATCATGCCGTCGTCCCACAGCCGCGCGGTGGCGTAGTAGGGGCTGGACTGCTCCTCGAACAGCTTGAGCGTCGGCGCTTTGAACGCGGCCTCTTCATCGGCGCTCCAGGTCTTGCCCTGGGCCTCCAGGCCGTCGCGGCGCACCGTAGCCAGCACGTTGGCCGCCTGTTCGCCCCCCATGACCGAGATGCGCGAATTGGGCCAGCTCCAGAGCAGCCGCGGCGAGTAGGCACGCCCGCACATGCCGTAGTTTCCGGCGCCATACGAGCCGCCGATCATCACCGTCACCTTTGGCACCTGGGCAGTGGCCACGGCGGTGACCAGCTTGGCGCCGTCCTTGGCGATGCCGCCGCTTTCGTATTTGCGGCCCACCATGAAGCCGGTGATGTTCTGCAGGAACAGCAGCGGGATGCCGCGCTGCGCACACAGTTCGATGAAGTGCGCGCCCTTCTGCGACGACTCCGAGTACAGGATGCCGTTGTTGGCCAGCAGTCCCACCGGGCAACCGTGCAGGTGCGCAAAACCGGTGACCAGCGTGGTGCCGTAGCGCGCCTTGAACTCCTCCAGCCGCGAGCCGTCCACCAGTCGCGCGATGACCTCGCGCACGTCGTAGGGCTTGCGTGTATCGGCCGGGATCACGCCGTAAATTTCGGCCGGGTCATACAGCGGGTCCTCCGGCGTCTGCATGGCCAGGCTGGCGGGCTTGCGGTGATTCAGGTTTGCCACGATGCGAC
>JAJFJX010000432.1 GCA_021773655.1 Panacagrimonas sp. | reverse complement strand
TCTCTGGGTCTTGCCCCCCCTTCGGAATGGATTGGATCTGAATTCAGACTTCGAGGGATGAGCTTGCCAGTAGTTCTCTAGCTCAACGATTCAATTATGAACTGCTGTTTGGCAAGTCTTGCTCATCTGCCATTTCCAGCCAGCATTCGGGAAGGCTTACATCACTGCCATCCACAAACTCAACCGTGTAGACCGTGGTGCCAATATCGACTCCGTAGCGCTCTGACAGGATCTGACTATCAATCGGAGTAATGCCTACGACATCCGCTAACTCTCCTGGCCGCGTGTCCTCGGGTGCACCTGGCTTGATGCGGACGAGGCTTCCCCAGGTCAGGCCGGAACTATCAGGTTTCTCGTCCATCGCCTGCTAGAGCACAATTGTCGTCGGCAGACTGAGCCTCACTTCACCGTCGATCAGCTCTGCAGCCTGGATAGTGACCGGGACTCCATGCTTCTCAACGATCTGAGGAATGGGCAAGGAGAGGGCAGGACCTTCAGCAGGCGGTACGCCTAGGAACAGGAAGAAGCTGTTGGACAGGTCTAGGTAGAGCATGCCGTTGGGAATCTCGATGGGCTCTTTGGGCGGGCTGGCCAGAATCGCTGTCACGGTCGAAGTGCCTGGAGTGAGGAGGGTGATGTCTAGTGTGTTTTCCTCCTGTTCAGCAATCACCGAGGGACCATCAAAAAACTCAACTGGCGCGACATGCATCGGGTGAAAGCGTGAGCCACGAAGGCCGTACAGGCTTACGCCGACCTCATAGGTAGAGCTCCGATCGGTGATAAACTTGCCCTCAATGATTTCGACAGTGGGCGGGGGGTAGTATGGGTTGATGCCCCAACTCTGCTGAACTGCTACTGCACGGCAATTAACAAAGGTAACCATCGACCGTGTGAGATTCGCCGCAGGCTCCACTTCGTCATGACTCCAGAAAAGTCCTTTGGAGAAGACTGCTACAGAGTCACTCACGACTAGAACGGGGTTTCGAGCTTGCCCAAGCCAGATATTCCAGGCGAATGCTTCGTTGCTGGTTACGTGCGCACAATTCGTGATCCTGATCCGGCCAAGCAAGCGGGAGAGATGGACTGGACCCTCGCAATTCTCGATCACATATGGGTCACTGCCTCGGGGACCGAATGAGAGATCACTGGCAACGAATGACTGTCCAGATGGAATATTGCGCACTACGAAACCGTCATTCAGGTTGGCTCTCTCTAGGTATTCTGCAAGGTTTGCTCGGTCTCCGATAACGCGCAGTCCCTTGGTGATTAGCACCGGACCAGGGTACACACCATGCCGCACTCGAATCAGGTCTCCCGGTGAAGCTGCATCAACGGCTGACTGAATGTCCGTGTAGTCCCCTCCTCCAGATGCATCTACAATCAGTGTGGCTTGTGCGGTAACCGACGGCAGCAGAGCTAGTCCCAACAGTGCGGCTCGGATTCTGATAGCTGCTGCATGCATGACTAGAGGACGATGATGTAGGGCAGGGTGTATTTGGCCACGCCGTCGATCAGGAATGCACCCTGGAAGACCACAGGGATACCCTGCAAGCGTGCATCAGGGAGAGCTAGTCGAGTTGCGGGGGGATTCATATCGAAGTAGCGACTCGGCTTCAGGATTGCCGGAAGATGGACGCGAATGTCTTCCTCTACAAAGCCACTGCCGAAGTGAAGAATCTCTGCGTTGCTCGGGTCTAGGAACAGCTCGCCATTGGATGTGGCAAGGGGATAAATTGGAAGGCCGGCAGCTACGATCTCGGCCTGAGGGGTAGTCTGCTGGCGTTTTAGTTCGAAGAGGAGGAAGTTTGGGGATTGGTCTAGACTTGGGCCGCCTCTGGACCCATTGAAAATGAGATGATCCGTGCGACGCTCGTCAACGGTTCCATCTATGATGTCGAACGCCGGCACGCCAAACCCGCCACCATTGATCGAGGAGTCGAAGTCGGCAATGAATCGAGTTCCCCCGTCGACCCTGACTGCCTGGTCGCCGGGCTTGTCGGGGCTAGTGATCAGACGACTAGCAAAGAAGGTCGAGTTGTATAGGTCGATAATCGGCCCCTCCCACTCGTGAAGACTGCAGCGGCTCGCCACGACCGTGCTACTCCTAATCCTGAACTTGCCGAAGCCGAAGTGATTGGTGATCGTGACGTAGACACAATCCTCCAGCACGATGTTGCCCTGCTGAGTGAAGGCCAGGTGGATCGGTCCTGCGCAATTCTTTGCGTCAATCAGATCGTCAAGGTCTCTGATCTTCGTAGGGTCTGCAGCTAGGTCAGAAATGACTACAGGCACTCCTGCTGGCAAGTCTCTGATGAAAATAGGAGAGGTGATCTCGATGGTGGCTACATCGCCGGCCCCGATAAATTGGAAGGGATCCCCAAGGAGGCGCACACTCTTCCGAATCGTTGCCCCTGTGTAGACTCCATGACGCACACGAATGATCTGCCAAGGCTCAGCCGCGTCGATTGCGGGCTGTAATTCCGTGTAGTCTCCAGCACCAGTAGAATCGACGATGATCTCCCCCTGAGCGATGACTTCACACAGGGGGAACATGGCGCTGATGGCCAAGGCAACAAGTTGTTTCCTTACTCGGGTCATCAGTTATAGAGGCCAATGTTGCCGGTCATGACGAGCCAAGTGTCCGTGACATCTCGAAGAATGACGAGCTGATCTGTGCGCTGGGTCCAGCCTAGGGTTTGCGTTCCATTCAGATGCTTCGTGAGTTTCTCCATAGCATCATCGAAGTCATCCTTGAGATCTGAGTAGTTGTTCAGGCCATAGGGATTGGTCACGCCTTGCAAGTAACGATCCGCTATCACCCACGTAAAGGGCTCACTCAACAGCACAGTCTGCTCGATTTGGGTCTTGCCTAGGTTATCGAGCATCCAGAGGTATGTTTGAACATGCCTGGTGATATCCAGATCGTCATATGCTGGCTCTGTCCAGAGATCATAGTCGGCACCCAGTGTGTCAGTGAAGATGACATCGTAGAGGTCCTCTTCCACATGAGTGGTCTCGTCCCTAAAGTGAGCCCACATCCACCCGAAGATTGAGTCAGGTGCGGGGTGAAGGAAGGTCGTTGTCAGGATGTTGGTAGCACCCTCGTCGTCGGAGAAATCCCTAAGCGCCTCCGCATCCGCAATGCTCCGGACCTGCCCATTCCAGAAGAACATTCCACTTGTTTCTTTGTAGGGGAACTGACCATATCTCAATCCCACAATGCCCTGAAACAGAACAAAGCCCATTCCGTGGGGAGTAATTTGCGTGATTGGGTCTGGGCCGATGTCGGTCCGCTTGACGCCAGTGATGAAGTCCAGAGCATATTGCTCGAACATTGACGCTCCTATTTCGACTGCAATAATCGGCTTGAGATCGTTGGTAGGAGTTATGAGTTTTCTGAATTCTGCGGCTGCGACTACAGCCTCTGGTCGGATCCTTGTGTAGCAGTATAACTGCGTTCCGATCACGTCCAAATTCGGCCATCCGAGAACTGGATCGTTGCTAGCAGCTCCCTCATCTAGCGCTGGTGATACAGTCTGAAACCCTATGACCGTGACCTGGTCTTCATCCTCATCTTTGATGATGCGTAGGGTCTCCTTGAGGAAGGCAATCGCATTGGCCTTGTAGGTGCCGACGATTCGAGGCTCGTTCATCGCATCCCACATCAGAAGGGCTGGCGAGTCCTTACCTGCCTGCACCACTGCACGAATGTATGTGTCAAAGAGGGGGTATAGATCCTCATCTGGTTGAGAAGTAGCCGGACTTGAGAACGTCCCTTCAGGTATGAATTGATCGACGTATACGTTTCCTGGGTTGGCGTGCCAGTGCTGCAGAATATCGGTCAGGTTGTTGACACCCTCTGGCTGTCCGGCGACCTGAGGGTAGCTTGGATCGGGCCAGCCAGCTGGCAAAGGATTCGGGAGGCCTTGCTCGACTTCAAGCTGCGGTTGCTTAAATCCCACCATGTCCCACAGAATGGGCATGACATAGATGTGCCTCTCTTCGCAGAGAGTGAGGAAGTTCTTGAAGTTCTCGATGAACTGATTGGGCCCGCCAGCCTCCTCCGCCTCCATCCATGCAGGGAACGAGAGCCAAACACGAAGAGTATTTGCTCCGCTTCCCCTGATGGCGTTGAGTTGGCGAAGCAAGTCTTCGGTTGGGCTGAGACTCCCGTTTGACTCATGCCCCTGCGGAGCCGCAATGGGTAGTTTATCGTAGAAGTGCCACATTGCGGTTGGCGAGGCGACACCTCTGAAATCAGTTTCACGTTCAAACCATACTCCAGGGGCGGAGTAACTCATCAAGGACGGATACTCGGGGATGAAGTTGAAGCCCCGAAGGTTCCTGTAGTGGTCGTGTATGTGCTCCCAGGGAATCGGCGGCGGGCAGCATCCTTCCTCGCAGCCTTCTTCTTCTTGTGCGCGGATGCCAGTCGGCAAGAAGACAGCCAGCGCTAGCGTGGCGAGACCGATAGTGATGAACGTGCGTTTCATTCTATTCTCCTCCTCTGCGGTTTCTCTTCCTTAGCTCACGATACCTGACCTAGTCGAAGGCATCGAGTGGGGCGAACTCTCCAGGCTTCTAGTGCGGGAGTTACCTGCATCGGCAAGACCGATAGCACGGGGAACTCCCCAACCTGCCCAGAATTGCGAGGAGTAAGCGAGCGAGGTCCGCAGGATCGACCATAAGACCCGAGGCTTCACGCCAATTACTTCCCCGGTCAAGGCTTCGAGTTCTCACGATGCGTGGAGTCCCTCTCTCACCTCTAAGCAACTCGTGGAGGAATTCCCTAGTCCTGCAAAGGGATGGCTACTGCAGCAGCGTCATACCAGCAGGATGCTGCATCGGCTGCACCAAGGCGATTGCGACTTGCCTAGCAGTTGCACCGTTGCAAGTGGTCCCTGACCTTCCGAATCAAGTGAGTCGTCTTCGATAAACTTGTCGAATGCTCGACGATCTCTCCACATGGAGCAGTTCTTGAATCGCTACAGAGAACACCCCTCAGGGAATACCCCCTTCGATTTTGATAATCGGGAATTCTTCCTCTAGTGATTTGGTAATCGCATGTCCTACTTCTGCTCAGGAAGAGTTGACCTGATTTGCGCTTCTCAAGCAGACGTGACATCACCAAGCGCTGGTCCGTAAACTAGCGACACAGCTTGACGGAATCCCGACATGCTGAGAATGAGCGAGGCCCTAGCTGCCCACGCAAGGTCACGAGCCTTGATTGCATCGCTGCACAGATTCAGCAGCTGCAGTTGGAGCGGGATCGTGCTGTGGCGGCGCTGGAGAAGATCAGACGCGTGCTGAGCAGTTTCTAGGCTCCCTTCGAGACTGGTAGTTCTCACACCAACTGGCTACATAGCCTGATCTTGGAGCTGCGAATAGACGATCTCTCGAAGTTTCTGGAGCAGTTCGGGATGAAGGTAGAGTTCTGGATGGTGAGTGAACTCACGCTCGAATTCAAAGCGCCGATGATACGACCTATATGCGACTCTATCGGATCAATTAGGGTGATGAGATGCGCAGCGGTTGGAACTCGATCTGGCGGAACGGCGCGAGACGCCTGTCGCCGTGGGGGCAGTGGATACTATTCGTGATATGTGTTCTTGCCCTGTTGGCGATCACGGAGCTCGCCAAGATCGAGTTGGGTGGTTGGCAGTTTCTGCTTGCAGGTGCGCTGATAGCGGCTTGCGGCGCGTGGAGCTTTTGCCAAGCCAGACGAAGCAACACCAGTTGTCGAACCAAGACCCCCCGGAGACCGGGAGATCCTGTTTACGCTTTCCGCCCGAAGCAGCCTGTAGTCTGGTTTCACAGGAAGTCAGAGCTGTCGAACAAGCACTGTCTCTACTGCGGAGTCGTTGTGAGCGACGGCGCGGAGTCTTCTGAAAAGGAGCACCTCATTGGAAGGGAATTTGTTCCTACGGGGACACTGGGCGGGACCGCTTTCAATTTCATCTTCCGAGCATGCGAGGTGTGCAATGACAGGAAAGGAAACCTCGAAAGACATGTATCAACCATCACCCTCTTCACCAGTCCGGCACGAGCGAAGTCAACAGAGGTTGACCAGCTCGCACGGCGGAAGGCATCCAAAGACTACCACCCACAGAAGAAAGGCTCTCTAGTGCAGGATTCGCATCTCAGTTTCGAGATTCCATTCAGCTCCGGTGGAGTGACTGGGAAGATCGGAATGTCGGGCCCTCCACGTCTCGATGAGGAGGCAGCCATGGAACTTGCCTTCAGGCATCTTCAGGGGTTCTTCTCTCTCATCACGAGCGTCGATCCGACGACCACAGAGGGCACGCGGCTGCTGCAATCGCAACAATTCTACGCCGAGCGGCCTTATTCGTATCGTGACTGGGGCAACGTCAGGCTACTTGAGATTGTTCGGCGAGCTCAGAGCTGGACGAAGCTGGGATTTGTCACAGCGGCAAAGGGATTCTTCCGGGCTGAATTTCGCCGTGATGAAAGCGAGACAGGGCAGTGGTTTTGGGCGCTTGAATGGAACAAGAGCACTCGCGTCATTGGCCTGCTCAGCAAATCCGACGAGCCGCTACGCCTGCTTGACGACCTGCCCGAGGTAGCATGGAAGCAGATTTCTCCAAATGAGAGGATGCGAGTGGAGAGTCCTCTCGCGAATGACCAAGTCGACCAGCTGTTTAGGGGCGAGTGATCGAGAGCAGCTTGCAAGGCAAACCACTTTACAGAACCTGACTTATTGCTAGCCTCGATCTTGAAAAGGAACACAGCCGGGGGTTGCCCGCCGAGGGCGTAAAACTTGACTCTCCTTCTTCCCCTTTTCCCTTAGTTTCCCCCCGGCAACTTTCTTTGAGAGTGAGTTGGCGGGACACAAGTGGATGGTTGGGAGCATGTTCTGGTGCCACCAGGAATGATGCTCGCCGGTGAACTGAAACCCCTCCAAGTTTGCTGTTCGTCTTGCTATCCTCGTGTGCTGGAGAAGCACCAGGAGGTAAGAGGTGATCCAACAGATAGCGAAAGGGGCTGTCATTGCACTGCTGTTCAGTGTCAATGCAACGAGTCAAGAGTTCGAGGGGTTCGATTCTGACGAGCTTGATCCAGTTCAGAACACAGAAGGATCTTGGGGACTCAAGATCGTCGTTCTCAACGTAGGCCAAGCTGACGAGATTCTTGTGCTCACGCCGAATGGCGATGTGGCCTTGATTGATGTTGGGCGATCGAATGCTCACGGGGATCAGATCGCGAACTTTCTAGGTGAGAGCGATCTCAACTGTGTGGGCAACCTGAAGACCATCGATCTGCTATACACCACGCATTTCGATGCCGACCATATCGGAGGCATCAAGCGACTCAGGGCGCGTGGGATTTCGATTCGCAAGGCGTTTGATCAAGGGCTCTCTGAGAGGCGCAACCTGCAGACTGCCTCTGGCAACCCCACCGTCTACAGTAAGTATGTGACAGCAGTTGGGGACCCGAACAACAACATGCGCCAGGATGCCGGGGAGGGTGAGTTCGCTCGCCATCGAATCGAATACGGGCACACCGAAAAGATTGGAAAGGAAGATCTGGTCGAGATCCGGTGTGTATCCGTTCGCGGCGATACCGAGGGAAATGACGATGATCTAGATCTCGATCCCTCCTCTGCGGACATCAACGAGAACCCGGGTAGCATTGCCCTGCTAATCCGATACGGTGAGTTTGAGTTCTATGCGGCAGGAGATCAGACCGACGACGACTGGAAGCACGAACCTGCAGCGGAAGAGGGGATTCTTGAGTCGGGAGCGATCCCAGGAGGCAACGACATAGATGTGCTCAAAGTAAGTCACCACGGTTCAGATACGAGCACGAGCGATGCCCTGGCTGAGGGGCTCGATCCAGAGGTGTCGGTGATCTCGACGACCTTTGGGAGAGATAGACTTCCGAAGAAAACGACTCTGAAGCAGCTCCAAGAGAACCGTAGCTTCGTTCTGATCACGGGTGACGGGCAGGATCCAGAGACTGAAGACTATGCGGATTCAAGGCACGAGGAAGACGACGTTTTCGTTGTCTCCACGGATGCGGTGTTCAACAACCAGGGGACTGTCACCATACTGGTTTCTGCAGATGGAGCGCGCTACACAGTTGTCGGAGGCACATTCATGAGGACGTTTTCGGCCAGTGATGTGGACAATGAGAGAAATAGGTTCTCTCTCACCTGCATCCTGGATCGGACTCTACACGCGCATCATGTGTAGGTTACGTCGCGCCTATTTGCCCCACATCAATTGGAGGTGCCCATAACTTGAGCCACTTCAAGATCGACTTTGGAGACATGTCGCGAAGACTTAATCAGACGCGCTACGGTTCTCCTGGGGAGAAAGATGGAGGCTACCATCCAGTAGTCTCGCATGATGTCGCCAATGAACTGGCTGCATCACCTAAGGTTGCCGGAAAGATGTCTGCCCAGGAAGCTCATCGTATTTGCCTGCAGACAGTTCTTTCTACTCAGGCCCTCAAAACGTCAGTATCGGCAAAGCAGCTTGAGAGCACGCTGAATCGAAGACTCAGAGCTTACCTTTCGAAGCCAGAGCTACCCTATGTCTTGGCTTCGTCACTTGCCACAACTCCGTTCATCGGGCAAGGCATTCTCCGATCAGGTAGAAGGACGATCACCATTTCGCGCTTCTTGCCCAAGAGGTTCGACCGACGCATCTTGGAAGAGCCGCACAACAAATCTCATGTGATTAACGATGGAGGCTTCCCAAAGATCAGACTGCACATTCGGGCTCGCACCCCTGAGGCAGCATTCTGGAACGGAATCGATTATCTGGACTATTTCAGGGGCGTTTGGAATTTCCACCTTAACCGAAGGATCGTTCTTCAGTGGGGAGGCGAACACGATAGACCGCTGAATCGAGTGCTGCCCGGACCCGTTCAAACTGTGCACCACGCCAATGGCAAGGCGGCGATGGACGAGATCGGATATGAGCCGTTCTTCAAGAAACCAATGCTTGGTTCGAGCTCAGGAGTCAAGACTGCCACCATCCGCCCTGTGTGGGCAAGCGTCTCCGATGCAGTTCGTCGCTCAAGCTATGGAAGCGACATTCAAATGGCTTTGGTTCGCTACTGCCGGGCTCTGGATCACCGTGATCCCCAGCTTGCATTCCTAAAGCTCTGGGGTGTGATCGAGCTGTTGACCGGAACTACGGAGGGGCATGGGGATCAAGCTATCAAGCGAACTCTAGCTTTGTGTCCAGACCCTGATTTGGAACGCTATCCTCTCAAGCTTCTGCGTTTTCATCGAAATCGCAGTGCACACGCACACACTGATTCTATTGGCAGAGAAAACCTGACCAGACTTCATGGCTATGCTCACACACTCCTGAGATTCACCTTGGGTAGGGCGAGGTTTTTCAGCTGCTTAGAGGAACAAGGAGAGTTCCTTGGCCTTCCAGGAGACCGAGATCTACTCAAGCGGAAGCAGGTATTGAGTAGCGCGGCCGCAGATATGAGGCTTCCCATTCAATGGCCGTAAACAGGAGGCCACAAAGTGGATTCTATTTCGATACGAGCGCGATCAACCACCTCCTCGACGACGATCGCTCTGATGACCTTGTTTCGGGATTGTCGCAATGCGAGAATCCGGTTTGGATCAGCGCATTCAATGTCGTAGAAGTGGGCTCAACTAGTGATGAAGGTCGAAGAAGTCGCCTTCTCAGGCTCTGCGAGGTGTTAGCTTCGGGATACAGGCCACTCACATTCCCAGGTGAAATCCTCAAGAGCAGC
>JAJFJX010000431.1 GCA_021773655.1 Panacagrimonas sp. | reverse complement strand
GAACAGCACCGGCATCACGTCATACGGGTCCGGCGCGGACAGGTCGTTGACCCACAGCATGAAGTCGGCCTGGCGCAGTTCGACCGATTCCAGCAGCACCCAGTACAGCGCGATGAAGACCGGAAACTGCACCAGCAGTGGCCAGCAGCCGGCCAGGGGGTTGAAGCCTTCCTTCTTGTACAGGTCCATCATCGCCTTGGACATGCGCTCGCGGTCGCCCTCGTAGCGCTCCTTGATGTCCTGGATGCGCGGCGCAAACTTCTTCATCTTGGCCATCGAGCGGAACTGCGCTTCGGACAGCTTGTAGAACAGCGCCTTGACCACCAGTGTGAGCAGAATGATGGCCACGCCCCAGTTGCCGGTGAAGGCGTGGAACTTCTCCAGTAGCCAGAACAGCGGCTCGCAGATGGGTGTGAGGATGCCGTAGTCGATGGTGTAGTCCAGACCGTCGGCGATGGCGTCCAGACTCGATCCTTCCTGAATCCGGCCCTCGGCGTCGACCCACTTGACCCCGTCCTGCAGACGGGGCCCCAGGTACAGGTCGGTCACAAAGCGCTCCTGGGCCCCGGCAGCGACGTTGACGCCAGCGGTCACGTGCTGGGCCACGAACCGGCCATCCCGGCCCGGCCTGGCCGAGTACACGCCCTCGGTTCCTGCCCGCGGCAGGATGGCGACCACGAAATAGTGCTGGAGGATGGAGATCCAGCCGTCGACTTGGCGGGTCTCGAACGCCTCGTCTTCGAGGTCGTCGAGCGAAGTCTTCACGAAGCGGTATTTATCGGTTCCAGGCTTGTTCTCGTAGAAGCCCACGCCGAGGAACAGCATCACGAATTTCGGCACCTCGCCTACCAGGCCCTCGTTGCGCACGAAACGCGCGTAGGGGCTTACGGTGAGGTCGGCGCTGCCGCGGTTGTCGACCGCGTGTTCGAGACCGACACGATAACTGCCGCGACCGAAGCGATAGGTCTTGCTCACCACCACGCCGTCTTCGCGCTCGTGTTCGAGCACCACCTCGACCTGGTTGGCCCCTTCGGCCAGCCGATAGCGGCTATTGGCGGCCGTGTAGACGGTTTCGCTGCTGGCCAGCGCGTCGCCGGCCGTGGCCAGGCCGGACTGAAAGATGGCGTACTGGCCTGCGCCGTCACTGAGCAGGGGCAGCGGCGTTTCCGGCGTGTCCTTGGACAGCGGATAGTCCTTGAGCTCCAGGCGCCGGATCTCTCCGCCACGCAGGCTGATCCGGGCACTCAGGACATCGGTTTCCACTTCCAGCATCGGCTCGTCGGCACGCGTGGCCACGGAGGCGGAGTTGGCCCGCATCGAGGGCACCGCGGTGGGGACATCCGGATTGGAACCGGCCCGGCCCGACGCGGCAGGGGCCATGGGCGAATCCGGAACTTCGACGCCCTGCCCGGCGCCTTCGGCCGCCGGGCCGGTCTCTGCCTGCTGGCGCGCCTGTTTGCCGTAGTCGTCCTGCCAGGCCTGATACAAGAAGAAGACCGTCACGGCCAGCAGGGCGATCAGGATGATTCGGCGGTTTTCCATGTGCAGGATTACTCGGAGTCGGTGCAGCGCTTGTCGCGCAGGTCAGTACCGCTGTGGGGCCGGTGGTTCCGGGACCGGATCGATCCCGCCCGGATTGAGCGGATGACAGCGTGCCAGCCGCCGCACCGCCAGCCAGCTGCCGCGCGCCGCGCCATGGCGTTGCAAGGCCTCAACCGCGTAGCGTGAACAGGTCGGATGGAAACGGCACTGGGTGCCGAGCACCGGGCTGAGCAGCCTCTGGTAGACGCGGATCAGAAAAATCAGGAAACCGGCCATCGCTCGCGAAGTCGTCCCCAGTATTCAATGAGCTCGGCGGCGAGCTGAGACGCGCTGACCTTACGGGCCGTCGGTGCTGCCATGATGACGATGTCACAGCGCGGCAACTGCGGCTGTCGCCTGAAACTCTCCCGCACGATCCGTTTGAAACGATTGCGCGCCACTGCCCTGGGCATCGCCTTGCGCGATACGGTCAGCCCCAGGCGGGCGACCGTGCACTCAGAATTGGCCAGCTCGAACGCGGTGAAACTGCTGCAGCGGCGGCGGCGGCCGGTGCCGATCACCTGCTTGAACTCGACCGGCCTGAGCAACCGGGCGCTACGCGGGAAACTGGCCAACCGCCCCGGTGCCGGTGCGTCAGGTATTACGGGCAGAGTCGGGCGCGGCCTTTTGCACGACGACGCGCCAGCACCTTGCGACCGCCGACGGTGGCCATGCGGGCGCGGAAGCCGTGGGTGCGCTTGCGGCGCAGCGCGTGCGGCTGGTAAGTGCGTTTCATGTCGAGACTCTGCGGGGAAAAAGGCCGCGGAGTGTAGCGGGGTCGGGTCCGTTGATTCAATACACGGGGTCATGAATCGCCCGGTGCCTGTGGATAACTAGCGTCCGCAGGTCTATAATCCGCCGTTTACCTAGCCTGGCCGACCGCTTGTTATGGCGCTTGCCGAAGATCAAGGTTGGACGCTGTGCGTCCGACGACTAGAAGCCGACCTCGGCGCCGTCGAGGTCAATGACTGGATCCGCCCCCTGCAGGCGCGTCGGGAAGGAGACCGGCTGGTCCTGATCGCGCCCAATCGCATGACCATGGTGCGGGTGCGCGAGGACTTCCGCTTGCCGATTCAGCGTGCCTGGATGGCCTGTGAAGGCGAGGACATCGAAGTCGAGGTGATGGCCGCCAGCGATACCGCACTTCCGTCGGTCGAAGCCGGCGGGGCGCCCGTGGACAACGTCCAGGTCCTGGCTCAGAACCGCCTCAACCCCTTGTATACGTTCGAGTCATTCATTCAGGGAAAGTCCAACTTCCAGGCCCGGGCGGCCGCCCAGCAGGTGTCCGAATCACCAGGCGTGGCCTATAACCCCTTGCTGATCTATGGCGCCTCGGGACTGGGCAAGACGCACCTGATGCACGCCGCGGGCAATGCTCTGCTCAGGTCCGGCCCCAACATCCGCGTGGTCTACGTGCCATCCGAGCAGTGGATGAACCAGTTCGTCTCGGCGCTGCGGCACAACACCATCGAAGAATTCAAGGCAATTTACCGCTCCGCCGATGCCCTGCTGATCGACGACATCCAGTTCTTTGCCGGCAAGCCCACGACCCAGGAAGAGTTTTTCCATACCTTCAACAGCCTGATGGACGGCCGCAAGCAGATCATCCTGACTTGTGATCGTTTCCCCAAGGATCTGGATCGCCTCGATGATCGGCTCAAGTCGCGATTCTCCTGGGGCTTGACGGTGTCGGTGGATCCGCCGGATCTGGAGACCCGGGTTGCCATTCTGCTGTCCAAGGCCGATCAGTTCGGCATGAGCCTGAGCAACGAGGTGGCATTTTTCGTCGCCCAGCACGTGCGATCCAATGTCCGCGAACTCGAAGGCGTGCTGTTGCGACTGTCGGCAGGCGTACGCCTGGAGGGCGCAGCGATCACGGTCGAATTCGCCCGCAGCACGCTGCGCGACATGCTGGCCCACTACGAACGCAAGGTGACCATCGACAACATCATGGCCACGGTCGCCAAGTACTACAACATTCCGATGAAGGACCTGCGCTCGCCGCGGCGTTCCCGCATGCTGGCGCGTCCGCGTCAGGTAGCGATGGCACTAGCCCGCGAATTGACCGAGCACAGTCTGCCGGATATCGGCAAGGCCTTCGAAAAGGACCATACGACCGTCCTGCACGCGGATCGCAAGGTCAAGGAACTGCGCCAGACCGACCTTCGAATTCGCGAGGATTACGAGAACTTGCTGCGCCAGCTCAGCTACTGAACAAGTCATGGGACAGACCCGCATCCACGCTGTGAAAGACCTGTGGAACGCGTGGGTCTCCGTTTTCTTGCACAGCCTGTACACCGGTGGCACCGGGCAGAACCCGCAGCTTCGGAGTACTGAAAAATGATTTCAACCATATGAAGTCAATGCACTTATAGGTTTTATCCAAGATCAGGCGCGGTCCTTATTATTAAGAAGTTCAAGAGAAACTCTCTAAAAGCATTCAGGTGACGTCATGAAGATCCAGGTCGGGAGAAACGAACTGTTGTCAGCCCTGCAAGCCGTGGTGGGGGTGGTGGAGCGGCGACAAACACTGCCGGTGCTGGCCAATTTTCTGCTCGAGGCGCGTGAGGACGAGCTGATCGTCACTGGCACCGACCTGGAACTGGAACTGGTCGCCCGCGCTCAGGTGCAGAATCTTTCACCTGGGCGTGTCACCGTGCCGGCGCGCAAGTTGTACGACATCTGTCGGGGGCTGCCCGAGGGCGCACAGATCACGCTGGAAGCCGCAGCCGATCGCGCCACCTTGCGTTCCGGCAAGAGCCGGTTTTCGCTGGCCACGCTCAATGCCGACGAGTATCCGGCGATGGGCGCCGTCACCGATGGCAAGCTCCTGACCCTGAAGCGCTCAGAGCTCAAGACGCTTCTGGAAAAGACGCAGTTCGCCATGGCGCAGCAGGATGTCCGGTACTACCTCAACGGTCTGTTGTTCGATGCCAACGCCGAACGCCTGCGAGCGGTGGCGACCGACGGCCACCGGCTGGCTTTCAGCGAGTGGGCCGGCAACACCGGCCTGAGCGAGCCCGTGCAGGCCATCCTGCCGCGCAAGTCGGTGCTCGAATTGAGCCGCCTGCTCGAATCCAGTGATGCCGAGGTCCAGGTTCTGATTGGCCAGGGACGGGTGCAGGTGGATATCGACGTGGTGCGTCTGACTTCCAAGACCATCGACGGTCGCTTCCCCGATTACGAGCGCGTGATTCCTGATCACGGCGACAAGAGCGTGACCGCAGATCGGGAAATCCTGCGCCGGTCACTTTCGCGCACAGCGATCCTGTCCAACGAGAAGTATCGCGGGGTAAGGCTGCAGCTGGTCGAAGGCCGACTCAAGCTGAGCACCCACAATCCCGATCACGAAGAGGCCGAAGAGGAACTGGAGGTTGGCTACAGCGGCCCGGACCTGGAGATCGGCTTCAACGTCAACTACCTGATGGATGCCCTGGGCGCCATACCGGGTGCGGAAGTGACGTTGGAACTCAAAGATTCGGATTCCAGCGGACTGCTCTATCAATTGGGCGATCCGTCGAGCAAGTACGTCATCATGCCGATGCGGCTGTGAGATGCCGGTGACCCTGCTCAGGGGCGAGAACCTGAGGCTATACCCGCAGTTTCGGATCGAGCCCAACCCATCGCTGAACCTGATCATCGGCGCCAACGCTGCAGGCAAGACCAGCTTGCTGGAAGCCCTGTTCACTGGCGCCCGGGGGCGAAGTTTTCGCGCGGCCAGCCTGGCCGAGGTCTGCGGCGCCCGAGGTCAAGGCTGGCATGTCTTCATGGAGACGATGGAAGCGGATGATCACCACAGAATCGGATTGGGCTGGTCGCGTGAAGGCGTCCGACTGCATCTCGACGAAGATCGACATGCACGGGTCGAAGATGTGGTCAGGGCGGTGCCAATGCAGTTGATCGACCCGCTTGCTCACCGGCTGCTCGATGAAGGTCCGACCTATCGGCGCAGCTTCGTCGACTGGGGCGTGTTCCACGTGGAACATCGGTTCCTGGACTGCTGGCGGCGTTACCAGCGTTCCCTGCGCCAACGTAATCGCGCACTCAGGGAAAAAGCACCCGCGCGCGCCGTCAGGGCTTGGGATGAGGAGTTGAGTCACAGCGGTGAGGAGTTGAACCGGATGCGACAATCGCACCTGGAGGCCTCATCGGAGGGCTTGAAGAACTGGTGCCAGCGTCTGCTGGACACCGAGGCGGTGCGATGTGAGTGGCAACGCGGCTGGCCGGCAGATGACAGCCTGCACCAGACCCTGGAACGGAACCTGGAACAGCATCAGAGGCTGGGCACCACGGTCCAGGGTCCCCATCGCGCAGAGATGAGAATCACGCTGGCACAAAGCCGCGCCAAAGGGCGAGTCAGCCGGGGACAGCAGAAATTGCTGATCGCCGCCATGGTGCTGGCGCAGTCGGAGGTCCTGGCTGCCAGCAGCGCCACCTGGCCGATTCTGCTGCTCGATGATTTTGCATCGGAGTTGGCCGCCGATTTTCAGCAACGACTGGCCTGGGCCCTGCAGCAGTATCCCGGCCAGAAATTCATTACCGCCTTCGAAGTCCCGTCGGCGTTTCGGTCCGGTTCGCCGATGGAAGTGTTCCACGTGGAACATGGCATCGTCTCGGCATCGCCGCACCTGCATTAACGCGTGGTCAATATCGAACTGATGAACGAAAACACTGACAGCAACGCCATCCAGGGCTTATACGACTCGACCTCCATCCGGGTCCTCAAAGGACTGGAGGCCGTGCGCCAACGCCCCGGCATGTATATCGGGGACACGGATGACGGCACCGGTCTGCACCACATGGTGTTCGAGGTGGTCGACAACTCCATCGATGAGGCGCTGGCCGGCTGGTGCAGCGAAATCCAGGTCATCCTTCACAGTGACAAGAGCGTCAGCGTGCAGGACAACGGCCGCGGTATCCCCACAGATATCCACAAGGAAGAAGGGCGCTCCGCGGCCGAGGTCATCATGACCATTCTGCACGCCGGAGGTAAATTTGGGGGCTCTGGCTACAAAGTTAGCGGCGGATTGCACGGCGTTGGTGTTTCGGTGGTCAACGCGCTTTCGGACCTGCTGCTGCTGGATATACACAGGGATGGTCAACACCATCACCAGGAATATCGCCTCGGGGAGCCACAGACTCCGCTGGCAGTGATCGGGCCGTCCGAACGGCGCGGCACTACGATCCGCTTCCAGCCCAGCGCCCGGGTATTCACCAACATCGAGTTTCACTACGACATCCTGGCCAAGCGCCTGCGGGAACTGTCCTTCCTCAATTCCGGCGTGCGCATCGTGCTGCGCGAGGAAGCCAGCGCTCGCGAGGATGTCTTCGAGTACAAGGGCGGCATCCAGGCCTTCGTGGAGTACCTCAACAAGGCCAAGACCCCGATCCATCCCGCCATTCTCAATGTGTCGGCCGAACTCGACGGTGTGGTGGTCGAAGCCGCGTTGCAGTGGAACGACAGTTACACGGAGAACGTCTTTCCCTACACCAACAACATCCCGCAGAAGGATGGTGGATCCCATGTCACCGGCTTTCGCAACGCACTGACGCGGGTCCTGGGAGAGCACCTGGAATCCACCGGCCTGGCGAAGAAAGAGAAGGTCAGCATGATCGGGGACGACACCCGTGAGGGCCTGACCGCGGTGCTGTCGGTCAAGGTGCGCGATCCCAAGTTCTCCAGCCAGACCAAGGAAAAGCTGGTGTCCTCGGAAGTCACTCCGGTGGTATCCAGCGTCATCGGCGAAAAACTCAAGGAATATCTGCAGGAAAATCCAAGGGAAGCGAAGCTGATCGCGGCCAAGGTGGTCGAGGCTGCCCGTGCCCGCGAGGCCGCGCGCAAGGCCAAGGAGCTGAACCGGCGCAAGAGCGTGCTCGAAATTGCCGGCCTGCCGGGCAAACTTGCCGATTGCCAGGAAAAGGACCCCGCGAAATCAGAGATCTTCCTGGTCGAGGGCGACTCCGCCGGCGGTTCGGCCAAGCAGGGTCGTGACCGTCACTTTCAGGCCAGATTGCCGCTCAAGGGCAAGATCCTGAATGTCGAGCGTGCGCGCCTGGAAAAAATGCTGTCGTCGGTGGAAGTCGGGACCCTGATCACCGCGCTCGGCTGCGGCATCGGCAAGGACGAGTTCAGGGTCGAAAAGCTGCGTTATCACCGCATCATCATCATGACCGATGCCGATGTCGACGGTGCGCATATCCGGACCTTGTTGCTGACATTCTTCTACCGGCATATGTATGCACTGATCGAGAACGGGCACGTCTACATTGCCCAGCCGCCGCTCTACAAGGTCAAGTCCGGCAAACAGGAAGCCTACGTCAAGGATGACCTGGAACTGTCGGAATGGCTGATCCGATCCGCATTGCACGGTGCCGAACTGGTCCCGGCCATCGACGCCGAACCCCTGGATGCCGTTCAACTGGCGCAATTGGTGCGCGATCAGACCCTGGTTCTGGACAGCATCAAGCGCCTGTCCCGTCGCTACGACCCGCAGATCCTAGAAGCCCTGTTCTATCTGCCGACAGTGCCCGCCGCGTCCGACGCACTCCAGACCTGGTGCCTGGACATGCTTAAAATATTAAATAAAAACAATAATAACGGGAAATACCAAGCCATTTCCAGGCTGACTTCGGACGGCCCTGCCGTGCAGGTTCTGAGGCGCCATCACGGGGCCGAACACACGGTGAATCTGACCACCGATTTCTTTGCCTCTGCCGATTACCGGCGGATGGGGGCACAGCGCGAACTCGGACAGTCCCTGATCCGCGCAGGTGCGCAGGTGCGCCGCGGCGAAAAACTGCGCGAGGTGGCGAACTTCGATCAGGCCTATGACTGGCTGCTCGGCGAGGCACGGCGTGGCCTGAGCATCCAGCGCTACAAGGGCCTTGGCGAGATGAATCCCGAACAGTTGCATCAGACCACGCTCAATCCGGCCAATCGTCGCCTGGTCCGCGTGCAGGTCGAAGACGCGGTCGCAGCCGACCAGATGTTCACCACGCTGATGGGCGAACAGGTCGAACCGCGCCGCGAGTTCATCGAGCAGTACGCGCTCCAGGTAGGGAATCTGGATGTCTAGTGTGGTTCTGCACATTTGCTCGAATGTATGCACGGCGTCTTTTAGCACCTGACCGCGATGCGCCTCTTCGGCATCGTGACCCCGGTTCGTCGCTGAATCTTCAGGCGGCTTGTTACAGGGGCTAGAGCGAAAAATACAGAGCGCGCGGGGGCTGCAACAGAGTCCCCCGGCAGGCCTTGAGCAGCGCCAGCCGGACTCCGAGAGCGTAGCAACGGAGCGACGGAGCGACGGAGGGCCAGAGCCGTCAGCGCGCCACCGGCAGGCGCCGGCGCGCGTCGTCCAGCGCCTCGCACAGCTCGCTGATGCCGTCGACCATGCGTGGCGAGGCGCGTGCCAGGGTGTCTGCATTGACGGCCAGCAGGTTGTCGTGACGCACCGCGGTCAGGCTGCTGAAACCTGCCCAACTGCGCCGGATGCCGGCACCGTCGTCCTGGCGGCCGTACACGATGGCCTGAGGGTCGCTCTGCAACACCGCTTCGCGTGACACGGCCGCCGCCAGTTGCGGCAGGTCGGCAAACACGTTGATGCCGCCGCAGACACCCAGCGCCGCGCTGATCGGCGATTGACCATTGATGGTGAACACCGGATCGGCCTGCAGCTGATAAAGCACGCGGATCGGCTCGGCATTGCGGTAGCGCTCGCGCAGCGCTCCGAGGCGTTCGTCATACCGCGCCTGGGCGGCACAGGCGGCGTCTTCGGTCCCGAGCAATGCGCCCACCCGCAGCAGGGCCATGCCGATGTCGTCCAGGCGCTGCACGCCGATGGCCTCGACCCGCAGGCCCAGGTCGCGCAGTCGGGCAAGGGTGGCCGGCGGCGTGCCGCCATCCCAGGCCAGCACCAACTCCGGTCGCAGTGCCAGCACCTTCTCCAGGTTCACTGCATGGGCGTCGCCGATGCCGGTGACCTGGCGCAGCGTGGGCGGATGGTCGCTGTGCCGAACCACGCCGACGATCCGTTCGCAAGCGCCCACGGCGCACACCAGTTCGGCCAGATGGGGCGCCAGGGTCACGACGCGCATGGGCGGTGGGTCAGCGGCCACGGCGCCGGCCGGCAGCATCGTCGCGGCCGCAGCCAGGGCCAGGCTCCCCCACAGCGCACGAAGGCGGAGCATCCGTATCGTCCTCAGGCCAGCCAGTCGCCGGTGGTGAACACCGCGACGAAGGCCAGCAGGATCATCAGCGCCCGGAACTGCAGGTTCAGCACCTCCCGGGCCGCAAGTTCCAGCGTCGCCGGCACCTCGGTGAGTCCTTCCTTGGTCTCGAATTCGATCGATCCGGAAGACACTTCGGCCAGTACCGCCCAGGTGTGGTTGCGCCATCCATGCGACGGCTGGTACCGCAGGCTGCGGTATTCCTTGATGGCGTCATCGAGGCTGCCGGCCAGGCCGAACAGCATCGCGGTCAGTCGGGCAGGGATCCACGCCGCCAGTGCGTGCAGAAGCTCGGCGGCGTTGGCGGCCGGGGAGTCCTCGTGTTCGATCAGCAAGCGCGGCAGGCGCGAAATCACGCGGTACAGCACCGCTCCGGTGACACCGAAAGCGAAGTACCACAGCAACACGCCGAACAGTCGTTCGTGTGACTGGATGAACAGCGCGCCGAGCAGCCCCCGCGAGTCCGGGCCCCCGTCTACCCCTTGCCGCCCCGGACCCTGCTGCAGCAGGCGGCCCAGGCGCAGCGCCTGGCCGTGATCCTGGGCCTGCCGGGCGGACAGCCATTGCTTGACGTCGTCCGCCAGGTCACGTGGCCCCAGGCACAGGAACAGCACCGTGGCGGAGAACAGCATCTGCAGCAGCGGTTCCTGCAGATGACGCTGCAGCCAGGCGGTCGCACCCAACAGAGGCACCAGAACCAGCGGAATCGCCAGTGCCCCGCGCCACAGGGCAGCCAGCGGCAGGATGCGGCGCAGCAGCCGGGTGTAACCGCGCAGCAAGGTCGGCGAACCCCAGCCGGGCACGTGACCGAGCAGGCGCTCGGCCAGCAGGGCCGCCAGGATCACGATCAGGGTCATGCGTCGTCCAGCAGGCGGTGCAGATGGCTCCAGTCGAAGGCCGGACCGGGGTCGGTCTTGCGCCCCGGCGCGATGTCGCTGTGCCCGGTCAGTGCCCCCGCATCCAGGTGCGGGTAATGCGCAAACAGCACACGCAGCACGCCGGCCAGCACCTCGTATTGTGCCGGGGTGAACGCGAGCACGTCGGTGCCCTCGAGTTCGATGCCGATGGAAAAGTCGTTGCAGTGCCGGCGTCCGCGCCAGCTCGACACCCCGGCGTGCCAGGCGCGGCGGTCAAACGGGACGTACTGGGTGAGCCTGCCCCGACGATCAATGCACAGATGTGCCGATACCCGCAGGCCGCGCAGACCCTCGAAGAAAGGGTGCGCATCGCAGTCCAGGGTGCCCATGAACAGGTCATCGACAGCGGCCCCGCCGAACTCGCCGGGCGGCAGGCTGATGTTGTGGATCACAATCAGGCTCACGTCCTGCGGCTCCGGGCGTGCATCCTGGTGCGGCGAATCCAGTGCCCGTGCCGGCGGCCCCAGACGGTGTGCCGCATCGATCCGCCAGCCTGAACTTGCGACGCCGGACATGTTCTACTCCGCGCGCCCGCCTGCACCGCGCCTACCTGCACCGTGTCCGCCGGGCATCCCGTCGCGCCGCGGCTGCGTAGACGCAGCGGTGATCCTGACCTTTGCCGAATCCCAAGGGAGCTGATTCATGGTTCGACTGTTGTGTGTCGTGGTGATGGTTGGCCTTGCATGGACCTCGCCGGTCAGGGCGGCCGACCGGGTGCCGTTCAAACCCGACATCCCGTTCGTCAAGCATATCCTGCCCAATGGGCTGACCCTGATCGTGCACCAGGACCGCAAGGCGCCGATCGTGGCGGTCAACGTCTGGTACCACGTCGGCAGCAAGGACGAGCGTCCCGGTCGCACCGGCTTTGCGCACCTGTTCGAGCACCTGATGTTCAACGGCTCGGAAAACCACGACGACGAATTCTTCCGCCCGCTGGAGGCGGCCGGGGCGTCGAAGATGAATGGCACCACTTGGTTCGACCGCACCAATTATTACCAGAACGTGCCGACGCCGGCCCTGGATCTGGCGCTGTTCCTGGAGTCCGACCGCATGGGCCACCTGCTCGGTGCCATCACCCAGGACAAGCTCGACGCACAGCGCGGCGTGGTGCTCAACGAAAAGCGCCAGGGCGAAAACCAGCCCTACGGACGCATGCAGGACCTGATTGCCGCGGCGACCTACCCCGCCGGACATCCCTATTCGTGGACCTCGATCGGCTCCGAGGCTGACCTGCAGGCGGCGACCCTGGGAGACGTCAAGCAATGGTTCTCCGAACATTACGGTGCCGCCAATGCGGTGCTGTCGATCGCCGGGGACGTCGACCCGGACCACGTCAAGGCGCGCGTGGAGCATTACTTCGGACACATCCCCTCCGGTCCGCCGCGCGTGCGACACGAAGCCTGGGTGGCACCGATGCGCGGCACCAAGCGCGACATCCTGCAGGACCGGGTGCCCCAGGCGCGCGTCACCCAGGTGTGGAACGTGCCGGGATTCTGCGAACACGACGCCAACATCCTGAGCCTGGCCAGCGCGGTTCTGGCCGGCGGCAAGACCAGCCGACTTTACGAGCGACTGGTCTACCGCGAGCGCATCGCCACCCACGTCAGTGCCCACCTGGGTCCGTTCGAAATCGGCTCGCAGTTCACCGTCGACGCCATGGTCGCGCCGGGTGCCGACCCGGCGGTGGTGGAGCGTGCCATCCAGGAAGAGATGGCCCGGTTCCTCGACAAGGGCCCGACGGCCGATGAACTCGAGCGGGTCCGCATCGGCCTGGAGGCCGATTTCGTGCGCGGGCTGGAGACCATCGATGGCTCCGGCGGCAAATCGGCCACCCTGGCGCAGTACGAGGTCTACTGCGGCTCACCGGACTGGTACAAGCGCGAGTTCCAATGGATCGCCGACGCCACTCCGGCCACGGTGCGCGACGTGGCTCGCCGCTGGTTGTCGGACGGCCGCTATGTGCTGACCGTGTTGCCCTTCCCCGAGCGCCCTGTCGGCAAGGACCAGGCCGACCGCAGCCAACTGCCGGCGGTGGGGGAGGCTCCGGCGCTGTCGCTGCCGCCGCTGCAGCGCGACCGGCTGTCCAACGGCATCGAGATCCTGGTGGCCGAACGCCACGCTGCACCACTGGTCCAGCTCGGGGTGATGTTCGACGCCGGCTACGCCG
>JAJFJX010000044.1 GCA_021773655.1 Panacagrimonas sp. | reverse complement strand
CTGGGCCTGCTGTTGGCGGTCAGCGTGACGGCTGCCAGCGTGCAGGACCGCGATGGCGCCCACCCGGTGGTGGCAGCGGCAATGACCCAGTATCCAGGCATCCAGACGCTGTTCGCGGACAGTGGTTATGCGGGCCAGTGTGCGCAGACGGTCTCGCAATGCCATGACATCCGGGTCCAGGTGGTGCGGCATCCAGCCAACAAGAACGTGGGCCGCTGGGTCCGCCCGGAATAACCGGACCTGTTTACGGTGAAGGCCGATTCCAACGGCTTGGTCGTATTGGCCAAGCGTTGGGTCGTCGAACGCACACACGCCTGGAACGAGCGCGCTCGCCGACGGGTGATGCACCATGATCGGCTCGCCCGCGTAGCCGAAGCTTGGGTTTGGCTCACCGAAGCAAGGCTGCTACTTCGCCGGTTAGTCGCTTGATTGTGTAAACACCTTCCAAGGAAGGATGAGCTAAAGCTAAAGAGCCAAGCTAAAGCAGCCAGGCTCGAATTTACCTGGTGAATGTGCTGCCGGCGACGTTGGGGCTGGATCTCGCTCGACTCGAGGTCGGCGCACGCCTGACCTGCGGCGGTGAGGCGACGCTGGTCGAATAGGCAGGTAAGGCAGGCCCAATCAGCGCTTGGCGATCTTTTCGGATGCGCAAGTCAGCATCTGCGCAACTGTCGCCAACATCGCCACCGATTCGTGGGCAAGGTTCAGCGCATCCGCCAGAATCGCAATGTCCTCAACGTATTCGTGCACCATCTGATTGCGCAGCTTGCGCAGCATCATCCACGTGTCCGCACTGGGCAGCCAGCCGAGTTTCTCGGCACGGTCCAGGTTCTCCACGACGGTGCGCGGAGGTTCACCCGCATAGGCCAGGAGCGTCGGCAGTAGCTTGTCGCCAAGCGAATCCTGCAGACGCGAAAAACGCGATACGAATGCCTCCACCCGTTCTGCGAACTCAGGGTCATTATCGAGCTTATTCAATGCGGCCTGCGTCAGCGCTGCCCCGGCAAAAAGCCGCTGATGGGTCTGTTCCAGATAGTGCGCCTGTCTGGTGACCACGCGAACCAGAAAGCGCAGCCTTTCCGCTCCAGGATCTTTGCCCTCCATCACAGAAGCACGCCGTGGGCGCGGGCGTGAACATGTATCGACTGTTCGCGCAGATTGGGCGCGGCCAGCACCACGTCCACCTGCCGTCCGTCCAGGGCGCGACCAATCATCGCCGCGAGTCGGGCCGCCGTTTCCGCAGGCCGCGACACTGCCGCCGGCACCTCCACCAGGAGATCGATATCACCCCCACGTCCGGCACTGTTCAAGCGTGACCCGAACAGCCGCACGCTCGCCTCGGCGCCTACCACCGCGGCGACCCGTTCCCGGATGATCCGGATGCTGTCGGCCGATAACCTCATGCCGGCATCGTGGCCGGTGTGTTTGGCACTGTCCAGTGTCGAATCCGGAACGGCTTAAGGGGCCGGCTGAAGGGCCGGCTTAGGGCCGGCTTAAGGGGCCAGGCTCGAATTTCCCTGCCGGGATCGGCTGGCCAGGGTAGAAGCGCTACTGCCCGCCACCGTCCTCGATGAACCCTTCGCGCTTCAGCGTCTCCGGGATCGGCTGGCTGAAGCTCTCGGCGTAGCGCTGGTAGCTGCGTTCGGCGATGTCGCCGGGCAGCGGTCGTGGCACTGGCGAGGCGGCGGTGCCGCTCTTCTGCAGTTCGACCCAGTCGCGCGCGGTGGCCGGGGTTCCGGCCTGCTGCGCGATGGCAGCAGGGGCCAGCACCAGGCTGGCGCCGGTGAGCAGGCCGGCGAGCAGTACGGCAAGGATCTGGAGTTTCATCGTTGAGGCTCCTGGAGGATGCGTGCGCAATTGGGTTTCAGCCTTCGGCCGGGGCTGGCGCGAGGGGAATGGCGGGCCGGCTCCGCAGGTCCTGCGCGCGTCGGCGCAGTCCGGCGAGTTCGGTATCGGACAGCGCTGCTTCGCTGGCGAGCTTGCGCACCGCGCCCTCGTCACCGGTCACGATCATCAGCACGATCAGATTATGCCGCGCCTTGGCGCTGCCGCTGCCGGCTTCCAGTTCGACGGCGGTGGCGAGCTGGGTCAATGCCGCGCCGTGCTGGCCGGCCAGCATCAGCGCATACCCCAGATCGTTGCGCATGTCGGTGTCGGTGGGCTTGCGTTGCACGGCCTGCTGCATCTGCCACACCGCGGTGCGCAGGTTGGACTCGACGTTGATCAGGCCCAGGCCGTGGTAGGCCTCTGCGGCGTAGCGGGTGCGCAGAAGGTCGCGGTAGATCGACTGCGCCGCGGCGTGCTGTCCGAGCCGGCGGCGAGCCTCGGCTTCCAGCAGACGCAGTTCCTCGCTGGTCCCGGACGCGCGCGCCTGGGCTTCGATGTGGGCAACGGCGGCGTAGTACTGCTTCTGCCGCAGCATGCCGCGAATCAGGTCGGTGTGAACCTTGCGCTGCGCGGCGGGGCTGTCGTCCGGCAGCTCATCGGCCACCATGCGATCGAGCTGCTGGCGCGAGGCCGAGGTAGTGCATGCGCCCAGCAGCAGCACCACGATGAGCAGTCCCGCGCCGCGCCCGGCGCCCGCGGCAATGATCCGTGGGACAGCGGTGGTGGCGGTGGTCGTGGTGGTGGCAGCAATCACTGGTTGACGTCCCTGAGTGCGGTGATCACCGCCAGGAACGCGGGCCCGGCAACGAAGATCAGCAGCGCCGGAAAGAAGAACAGCACCATCACCACCGTCATGCGGCCGGACATCAGGTTGAC
Organism: Panacagrimonas sp.; assembly: GCA_021773655.1. Lineage (GTDB taxonomy): Bacteria > Pseudomonadota > Gammaproteobacteria > Nevskiales > Nevskiaceae > Panacagrimonas. The sequence continues at coordinate 7,080 of JAJFJX010000044.1, read as the reverse complement.
CATCTCGCGCATGTCCAGCGAGCGTCGCTCCTCGATGACCTTGAGTGTCTCCAGCAGCGGGTCGCGCACCTCGCCGCCGTAGCGGTCGACCTGCCGCAGCAGGGCCAGCACGCTGCTCAGGTCCTCCAGCGCGATGCTGCGCGACAGGTTGCCGAGCAGCTCGCCGGTTTCACCGCCGGCTTCCATCTGGCGCAGGATCAGTTCGAATTCGCGGCCCAGTTCGGGCAGCACGCCCTTGCCGTCGCGCACCATGCTGGCGAAGGCCTGGCGGGTGGACAGGCCGGCCTCGAACAGCAGCACCAGCAGGTGGATGAACAGGGGGACTTCGGCCTTGATCCGCCGCACCCGGGCGCCGGCACTGGAACGCAGGATCATGCGCGGCAGCAGCATGCCCAGCATGATCGAGGCCGCCGCGAACAGCATCAGCATCGGCGGCTGTGCCAGCTTGCCGGTCCCGAACAAGGCGATCAGCGCCACTCCGCCCAGCAGCAGCAGGGGCACCAGCGCCTGGGCGGCGTAGAACATCAGCCGATGTTGCGGCGCGCGCCAGCCCGCCTGCGCCAGCATCTGTCCGGTCTCGTTGCTGGTGTCGACCAGGGAGTCGAGCTTCTTGCCGCCGCTGGCGATGGACTGCAGCAGCTCGCCCGAACCGGCGTCTGAAAATTCACTGGCGCTGGCGCCCTCCGGGCTCAGGCGCCGACGCAGGCGGGCCGATTCGCGCGCCTGCACGAACAGGTACACCAGCGCAACCACGGCGGTCCCGCCCAGCACGATGGCGGTGGTGACCAGGGCGGCGAACAGACCCGGTGTCATCAGTCGTTGTCCTCGGTGGCGCTCATCATGCGGTAGATCACCACCACGCCGGCCACCTGCAGGGCCACGGCCACGATCAGCGTGATGCGCCCGCCGGTGAGTTCCCACATCTGCGCGTAGTAGGTGCGGTTCTGAAGGTAGATGTACACCGTGAGCGCGGCCGGGATGATCGCCAGCACCAGCGCGGAGAACCGGGTCTCGGCGGTCAGCGCACGCAGTTCGCGTGCCGCGGCGTCGCGCGAGCGGATGGCGGCGATCAGGCTGCGGAACACGTTGCGCAGCGATCCACCGTACTTGCGGTTGATGGAGGCGGCCAGCGAGATCACCTTGATGTCACGGATGCGGTGCACGTCGGCGGTCTCGGCCAGCACCTGGTCCAGCGGTGCGCCCAGGCGTACCTGTCGCCCCACGGACTGGAACAGTGGCTTGAGCGGCTCCGGGCTCTCGGCGGCGGCCAGGGCCATGGATTCTTCCAGGGTGTTGCCGGCCTGCAGCACGCGCAGGCCTGCTTCCAGGAAGGCCGGCAGTTGTTCGACGATCTTTGCGCGCCGGCGCGCGGCGCGCTGGCGCAGGATGCCGTAACCGAATGCCAGCGCCAGGGACACCACGATGCTGCCGCCGAACCAGCCGAAGATCAGCAGGGTCACCGGCACCATGGCGCCCAGAATCCACATGACCTTGGCCACGGTGTCCGGTTCGGCCTGGGAGCCGGCGCGCCAGACGATGTGACAGGCCGCCCGCAGCAGCGGGCTGCGGAGCTGCGCATCGCGCGAGGCCCGTGCTGCGACCTCGGGCTCGTCGCCGGCGCGCAGGCGCAGCAGGACCTCGTCCCGGCGGCTACGCTGGTCGGCGTACATCAGCAGCCAGATCGCCAGCGTGGCGGTGCCGGCGGCGAGCACGAACAGCAGTACCGCAACCAGGTTGACGTCGGCCAGGTTGAAGTTGGCTGGGTTGAAGTCGGCCAGGCTCATGCCGGCTCACCCGCGGGCGGGTCGTCGCGCAGGTCCAGGTGCCGGCGGCCGGCCTCGTCGTAGCGGAACACCTCGCGCATCTTCATGCCGTGTTCGTCCTGGCCCTGGATCTCGGCGATCGACATGAGCCGACGTTCGCCGCTGGCCAGGCGCGCCACGTGCACGATCAGATGAATGGCAGCCGCCACCTGACCACGGAACGTCACGTCGTTGCCGGTAAATCCGGCGAAGCCGGCCAGCAGTTCCAGACGATGGATGGAGTCGCGCGGCGTGTTGGCGTGCAGGGTGGTCATGGAGCCGTCGTGGCCGGTGTTCATGGCCTGCAGCATGTCGAGCACCTCGTCGCCGCGGATCTCGCCCAGGATGATGCGATCCGGGCGCATGCGCAGCGCGTTGCGCACCAGGTCGCGCGCCGTGACCGCGCGCTGACCTTCGAGATTGGGCGGGCGGGTCTCCAGGCGCACCACGTGGTCGTGTTCCAGACGCAGCTCGGCGGCGTCCTCCACCGTGATCACGCGTTCGGCGCGGGGGATCCACTGCGACAGCAGGTTCAGGAATGTGGTCTTGCCCGAGCCGGTACCGCCGATCACGATCAGGTTGGCACGCCGGACCACCCGGTCGCGCAGGTAGTCGAGTTCGGCCTGGCTGAGGCTGCCGCCCCGCACCAGGTCCTCGGCGCGCAGGGCATGCTTGCGGAATTTCCGGATCGACAGGCAGGGGCCGTCGAGGGCGATCGGCGGGATGATCGCATTGACGCGCGAGCCGTCCGGCAGGCGCGCATCGACCATCGGCGTGGACTCGTCCACGCGCCGGCCGATCGGCGACAGGATGCGCTGGATCACGCGGATGACGTGGCCGTCGTTGACGAAGCGCACCGGCGCCACCGACAGCACGCCCTGGCGTTCGACGAATACGCGATTGGGTCCGTTGACGACGATGTCGTCGACCTCGACGTCGTCGACCAGGCCCTGGATGGGGCCGTAACCCATCAGCTCGTCGCGGGCATCGCGGGCCAGGATCTCGGACTCGCGGGCGTTGACGGCCAGCCGCTGCTGGGTCACGTACTGGCGAACCTGTTCGAACACGAAGCGCTCGATGCGCGGCGCCTCCCACTGATCGATGTCCAGGTTGCGCTCTTCGATCTGCGCAATCAGATTGCGATGGATGGCGCTCTTGAGCTGCTGGTACTGGTCCGACAGCCGGAAGCGGGCGCTCTGATCGGTGCTCGCGGGTGCTTCCATGCGTCTACCTGAACAGGCGGCCGAGCAGCCCGCCGCCGGAGTCTCCGGTGGCCGCCTGCGCCGCGTCGGGCGGTGACATCAGCCTGGCCGCCAACTGCCGCACACCGTTGCAGTATTCGTCTTTGGGCGCACAGGAAAACATGGGCTCGCCCTGATTCATCGACTGGATGCGGTTGGCGGTCTGCGTGGACAGCGTGGACAGCACCGGCAACTCCAGCAGTTCGGCCAGGTTCTGCGGCTCCAGTCCGACGCGCTTGCGGTACTGGTCGATCACCAGGCCGACGCCTTCCAGCGGGCATTCGTCCAGGCGCAGTGCTCGCAGCAGGTACTTGCTGTGCCGCGAACGCAGGATCGACTGGTCGGTCAGAAACGCCGTGCGGTCTGCCACCGACAACAGGCCACGCACCACGTCCGCCGGCAGATGCCCGTCGAAACAGACCACGATGCAGGCAAACAGGCCACGCAGCACGCCGAGCAACTGCACCACCTCGTCGCTGTCCACGTGCGGACGCCCCTGGCAGTCCTCCGGCAGGCTCAGCACGTACAGGCCGCCTGCGTGTCGCGAAAACGCGGTGTCGACCAGGGTGGCATCGCAGCGGCTGCCATCGTTGATGGCGTCGAGCACGCCGTAGGTCTGGTTGAGGTTGAGAAAGATGCTGGCCGCGCCGGCGGGAACCGCGACGTCCACCAGCAACACCCGTTCGCCCTTGCCCAGTCGCTCGGCGCAGGCCAGCGCCAGATGGATGCCGAGAAAGGCCAGCGTCTCGTCCGGCAGCGCCGCCATCACGCCGAAGACCTTGCCGTGGCGGCGCCCGGCCGATTGCGTCGGCGCGGTGCGGCGCAGCAGCCGGCCCAGCAGGGCGGCGACGTTGGCGTCATCGCGCTGGACGATGAAGAAATCCCGCGCACCGGCGCGCATCGCGGACAGCATGGTCGCCGAATCGCCGTCCTGGCCGACGCCGGCCACCGCCATGTCCGGAATGCGTTCCAGCAGGCGTTCCACCATGCGGACGCGGGAAGCGGCGTTGCCGGCCCCGAACTCGAAGAACACCACGTCGACCCTGCCGGTGGCGAGGATGCGGTCGATCAGGTCATCGACCTCGGTCACCCTGGCCAGCGAGAACTCGGCGCCGGGCGCAGCGTTCTGCAGCCAGCTCAGATAAACCGGATCATCGGCGACCACCAAAGCCTGCGTTCTCACCTGCTGTCCCCGTACCTCGTGGAATCTTTATGGTAGACCCGAGGCAGTTTTCTAGTCGGAAAATCCGGTGGACTGCGATTCGAACTCGCCGCGTTCGTCGAAAATCAGTTCGCCGAAGCCCGGCCGGTAGTTGTCGTAACGCACGCCGGGCAGCGGCGGCAGCTTGGCCTCGCGCGCCAGCGGCCGCACCAGATGCGGCGTCACCACCATGATCAGTTCACGTTCCGAGCGGTCGTAGCTCACCGACTTGAAGAAGGCGCCGAGAATGGGGATGTCGCCCAGTCCGGGCACCTTGTCGACGTTGGCGGTCAGGTTGTTGCTGACCAGGCCGGAGATCACGAAGCTCTCGCCGTCGCCCAGCTCGATCGAGGTCTCGGTGCGTCGCACCGTCAGCGCCGGCACTGAAACCCCGCCGATCTGGATGCCGGCGGTGAAATCCAGGTCACTGACCTCCGGCGCCACTTTCAATGCGATGCGGTTCCCGGACAGCACCGTGGGCGTCAACGCCAGGCGCACGCCAAACTCCTTGTATTCGATGGTGACGCTGCCGGCGCCGGCGGACCCGGACTGGTTGACCGGCACCGGGAACTCGCCGCCGGCCAGGAAGCTGGCGGTCTGCCCGCTCATGGCGGTCAGGCTGGGCTCGGCCAGCACGCGCACCACGCCGCGCGTCTCCAGGATATTGAGCATGCCGCCGATGGTTTCGTTGTTGCCGATGTCGGTGGGCCCCACCAGCAGGCTGAAGGCATTGGACACCAGGTCGAAGCCGGTGCCGATGGCGATGTTGCCGTCGTTGCCGACGCGGTTGTAGTTGAGATTGAGCCCGTAGCGCTTGGCCGTGGTGCGGTTGACCTCGGCGATCTTGATCTCGGTCAGGACCTGAAAGTCACCCTCCACCTCGCTCAGGTCCAGCGTTGCCTTGCCCGGCGGCTGCGCCGCCTGCTGTGCACGACGGTAGGCCAGCAGGTTGGGCAGCTTGCCCTCCAGGCTGGCGCCGGGCTCGATGATGGCTCCGGCCAGTTCGGGGTCGGGCCTGGCGGTCCTGGTCGGATCCACGACGGCGCCGACCCGGATGCGGTACTCGATGGGCAGGCTGACCGTGCGCGGCCACACCAGCAGGCTGGTCAGGCCCAGCTTCTTGCCGGTGACGAGCAGCTCGCGTCCGTTGATGACGTTGACGTCGGCAATCGAAGGATCGCCCACCGCCACCCGCCTGATCACCGACTTCTCGCGCACCAGCGTGTGCGTGCCGACCTCGACCTCCAGCAGTTTGGGCGGCACGGGCACCGCGTGCCCGGTCCCGGCCAGACCCAGGAGCAGGGCCGGCAGCAGCAGCCAGAGGAGCCAGCCATGCCGGCGCTGGAGGATGCCCTTGTTGGAATTCATGTGCGGCACTGTCCCAGTCGTGTCGTCGATGCAATCTGCGCAATCTGTGCAATCTGCCGGTTTCGCCCCCTGCCCCAGGTGCTGCCGGATGCGCGGCCCGATGCGCGGCCCGATGCGCGGCCCAACTGCAGGCCCGGCCTAAGGTGTAACCGTTTCAATCTCGGTTCCCCGGTAGACATGGACCTTCGGCCGGTAAACCGCCTTGGCCTGAGAGGGCGGCGGCTTCACCTGCGCCAGCTCGCGGGCGGTCACTGCCTTGTCCGGCACCTTGCGCGCCGCCTCGGCCTTCCTGGTGTCCTGGCTGACCGGCAGCGCCGCCACGCCGGACCCCGCACCCTCCGCTGCGGGCAACGGGTCTGCGACCGAGCCGTGCAGCGCCAGCCGCAAGTCACCCATGCTGGCGCCGAGCATCAGGCGGGTGGTGTCCTTATCCGGCACCGCCAGCACCGCGGTGCGCTGCCGACGGCTGGACTGCTGGGAGCCCTCGTTCTCGCGCAGGCCCTCGGGGCGGTCCACGAGCAGCTCGTGGTAGGCCAGAACCCGGGTTTCCTCCAGCAGCACGCGCGCCTGCGCGTCTTGCACATCCTGACCGCCGCGCAGATAGAGCAGCACGTCGACGATGTCGCCGGGCCGCACGAAGCCGCCCACGCCGATGACATCGGTGACCTCGACCGAGATCGCCTGGAACCCCGGCGGCACCGACTTGGCCAGCACATTGCCCTCGGCGAAGTAACGCTGGGTGACCGGCGCGCCCTGGTCGATGTCCACCAGCGGCTGCTTGCCGACCACGTCCTCCAGACTGGTGTAGTACTTGCGCGGCGCCACCGTGACCTCGGCCAGAATCACATCGTCCTTGGGAATGGGCTGGTAGGCCGCCAGCGGCTTGACCGCCACCACCGCGAGAATCTTGGGAATCCGGTCTTCTTCAGACGGCGCCTGCACCACCGCTGGCGCCCGGTTCTGCGCCCGTTCACTGGTCTCCGCGTAGTCGCGGCTGACCTTGTAACCCACAACGGCCAGCACGATCGTGAGCAGGATCGCCACGCCCGCGACGACCTTGGCTGCGGTACTGCTGATCATCTAGGTTCCCCCGTAAAACGGCCGTAAAGACCGCAAATCGACGCACCCGAACCCGATTGCGGATGGCAATCATCTGCTGCCCTGGCGCAGCCCGCATGGTAGCCGCTAAACAGCGCCTGCATGGAATTCGCCCTCGTCATTCCGGCGACAGCCGGTGTCCGGCCGAAGCCGAAACCGAAACCGAAGCCGGCGGGCGTGGCCCACCCGACGTCTACGGTGCAGAAGGTCTCCGGCGGTGCCGGGACACCGCCGAGAATGCAGATGGATGCCGATGATCAAGCGACCCCGCGTGTCCGAGCCGCAAGACGTAGGGCGGCCCATGGCCGCCGAAGCCGGCGGGCGCGACCCGCCCGACGTCGACGGTGCAGAAGGTCTCCGACGGTGCCGG
>JAJFJX010000430.1 GCA_021773655.1 Panacagrimonas sp. | reverse complement strand
CCTGTATCGGGGTGGGGTTGCTGGTCTACTGATGGGCCGCCTCGTCGACCCGGGCGCTGCCACGCAGACGCGCCCGCGCCGCCGGCAGTTCAGAATCGGTGAAGGCCAATCGCTCGCGCGCCTCGACCGGCGCACTGTGATGGCTCAGACCCAAGGTGATGAAGGCCATCGCTATCCCAACGGAATCGCCGGGATGGACGATTCGATCCCCATTTTCCGGCAAGCCGGGGCTCCGACTCAAACGCCGTCGGGCCGTACCGGAACCGGGCTACCATATACCGGTCTGTTGTGATCTCGTCCGGAATCGTTTCGTGCCCCATCGACTGCTGTGCCTGTTGACGTCCGTCCTGCTGTGCGCCGGTTGCGCGCTACAGCGGGCGCCACTGCAGGCCGATCCGGATGCACCTCCGGCTCCTCCGTCTGCCCGAACGCAGCCGACCGATGCAGAAACCGGAACCGAAACCGGCGACCGCGAGGTGGCAGATGAACCCTCGCCGCAGACTGCTGCCGGGCAAGCCGATGCTGAGTCGGCCGATCCCCTCGCCGCAACAGCCGTCGATGGCAATGACAGCGGCAATACCGTCGGCCGCAATTTGAGCCCGCGGCAGCGCGCCCAGGTGCAGTTCCAGGTGATGGCCGGCGAGATGGCGGCGGGCCGCGATCAGCCGGGGCTGGCGTCGGAAGCCTTTCTGCGGGCGCTGGAACTGGTGCCGGACGCCGAACTGGCTGCCCGCACCACCCAACTGGCGCTTGGCGCCGGACGCTTCGACGTCGGCGAGGCGGCGGCACGGCGCTGGCTGGAGATCGACCCCACCGCGCTCGAGGCCCGCGAAGTGCTGGCACGGCTGGCCCTGCAGTCCGGCGCAGAGCAAACCCTGTACGAGCACGCACGCGCGATCATCGACGAACACCCCGGCGGGCCCGAAGACGGTTTCCGCCACGTCGCCCTGCTGCTGTCGGCCGATGCCGAAAATGGCGATGCCGTCCTGCGTCTGATGGACCGCCTGGTGGCCGGCGCACCCGAGCTGGCTGGTGCGCACTACGCCCGCGCGCTGGTGGCGTTGCGCCAGGAGCGGCTCGAACTGGCCGAGGCTGCGGCGCGCCAGGCGCTGGCCCTGCGCCCCGACTCGCGCGACTACACCCTGTTGCTGATCGGCGTGCTCACCCGCGATGACCGCGCCGCGCAGGCCGACCCGCTGGTCCAGGGGCTGCTGGCGCAGGCCGAAAATGACGCTCAGCGCGGCGAGATCCACATGACCTATGCGCGGCTGCTGCTCGATGCCGGCAGCCGTGAACACGCAAGGCGCCAGATCGAGTCCGCGCTCGGCGCCGATCCCGAAAACCACGACGCCCGCTACGCGCTGGGCATCATGTCGATGACCGATGGCGATCTGGATCAGGCCGAACGGTTTTTCATGCCACTGACCCGCGACGGCGACCGCGGCGGCGACGCCTGGTACCAGCTCGGCCGCATCGCCGAGGCGCGCGGCAATTCCGAGCTTGCGCTGGAGCACTACCGCAATGTCGTCACCGGCAGCCAGGCCATCGAAGCAGCGGTGCGTCAGGCCGCGGTCATGACCCAGCTCGGCCGTGTCGACGAGGGACGCGGACTGCTCGAGCAGTTGCGTCGCCAGTTCCCGCCGCTGGGGCCGCGCCTGACCCGGGCCGAAGCCGAGATGCTGGTCGAGGCCAATCTCGACAGCGCCGCGCTGGGCATCTACGAGACCGCGCTGGAAAACGCGCCGGACGACCCCAATCTGCTCTACGGCCGCTCGCTGGTGTACGAAAAGCTCGGCCGCTTTCCCGAGGCCGAACGCGACCTGCGTGCCATCCTTGAGCACGACCCCGACAACCCGCGCGCCCTCAACGCCCTGGGCTACATGCTCACCGTCAACACTGATCGCTACAAAGAAGCGCGCAAGCTGATCGAATCGGCGCTGCGCCAGGAACCCGACGACGCCGCGGTCATCGACAGCATGGGCTGGGTGCTGTTCAAACTCGGCGAAGCAGAGGCCGCACGCGGCTATCTGGAGCGCGCCCTGGCAATGGCCGATGACCCCGAAATCTCCGCCCACCTCGGAGAGGTGCTGTGGTCGCTGGGAGAACGAGATCGTGCCCGCACGATCTGGGACCAGGCGCTGTCGCGCGACCCCGGACATCGAGTCCTGCGTGAAACCGTCGACCGCCTGACGCGTTGATCGACCCGCCCCGGCATGCTCCGCCTCCTGCTCCTGGCCCTGATCGTGGGTACCCTGCCCGGCTGCGCGCTGCTGCGTACGCCGCCATCGGCGCCGGTCACCCCGAGCGCGCAGCTGGAAGCGGCCTGGACGCAGCGGGTGGAACGCCTCACGCCGGTGACCCGCTTCGTGGTCCAGGGCCGCGTGGCCAGCAGTGCGATCGGATTCAAGGCCGACCTGCGCTGGCGACAATGGCCGGACCAGCGCTTCGAGATGCGCGTCGCCGGCCCGTTCGGCGCCGGGGCCGCCGAACTCTCCGGAACGCCCGCCCGGGTGCAGGTGCGCACCGGCGAGGACGCGCCGACGATCAGCACCGACCCCGAGGCCTGGCTGCAGCGCGCGCTGGGTGTGCGACTGCCGGTGCGCGGACTGCGCTGGTGGGCGCTGGGTCTGCCCGACCCGGAGCATCCCTACCAGTTGTGGCTGGACGAGCACGGTCGCGCCGCGCGCATCGTGCAGCTTGAGTGGGAGCTCGAATACCCCGATTATCGCGCCGCCGGAGCGCTCGACCTTCCACGTCGGATCGATGCCCGCAACGGCGACACCCGCGTGATTGTGCTGGCCGACCGCTGGGAGGACCTGGCACCGCTGCCGGTCGCCGTTGAAGCGCCACCATCGAACTGAACCGCTTGCGTCCCGCCATGCGCTTGACCACATTGCCTGCTGCTGCCGAAGAAGTTGCGTGGCGTCCCGGGGCCGACCGCACGCAGCGGCAGGCCTGGCGGTCCGCCGATTGCATCTGCGCAGCACCCGGATTCCTGAATTCGTCTTCTTGATTACTGCCCGACGCGCACATGCGCTTTTCCACCGAAGCCCCGCTCTCCTCGGATTTTCCCTGGCCGGCACCGGCCAAGATCAACCTGTTCCTGCACGTCGTCGGGCGCCGCGCCGACGGCTACCACGAGCTGCAGACCGTGTTCCAGTTTCTCGACCATGGCGACACGCTGTTCATTCGCCCCCGGGGCGACGGCGTGTGCCAGCGCGAACCCGAGATCCCCGGCATCGCCCAGGACCAGGACATGACCGTTCGCGCCGCGCGCCTGCTCAGCCAGGCCAGCGGCTGCGGGCTGGGCGCCGACATCCGCCTGGACAAGCGCCTGCCGCTCGGCGGTGGGCTGGGTGGGGGTTCGAGCAACGCCGCCACCACGCTGGTGGCGCTCAACCGCCTGTGGAATCTGGGCCTGACCCGCGATGAACTGGCCACGATCGGCCTGCGCCTGGGCGCCGACGTACCGATCTTCATCCACGGTCACGCCAGCTTTGCCGAAGGCGTGGGCGAAAAGCTGTCGGACCTGGAACTTCCCGAACCCTGGTTCCTGGTCCTGACCCCGCCGGTGGAGGTCGTCACGCGCGAGATCTTCGACGCTGCCGAACTCAAACGCGATTCTCCGCGCCTGACCGTTCGCCAGTACCGTGCCGGCTCGGCCACCCGCAACGACTGCGAACCGGTGACCTGTGCCCGACACCCGCAGGTAGGCGAGGCACTCGAACGCCTGCGCAGATTCGCGCCGGCGCGCATGAGCGGCACCGGCAGTTCGGTATTCGCGGCCTTCTCCTCGCGGCCCGAAGCGCTGATGGCACGCTCGGCCATGCCGCCGGACTGGCGCAGTTTCATTGCCCGAGGCCTCAATGAATCTCCGCTTGCGCGATTGCGCGCCGGCTAAAGCGATGGCCGCACCGCTATAATTTGCAGCTCAGGAGCACCCAGGTGGGGCGTAGCCAAGCGGTAAGGCAGCGGGTTTTGATCCCGCCATTCCCAGGTTCGAATCCTGGCGCCCCAGCCACTCGCATGTTCGTCACGCGTGCGACGAGCCTGGAGAGTCGATGACCTCGGGTGCTTGCGCCGAAAGCCATCTCGGGTCCAGAGAATTGCTTCAATCAACACCGGATTCCCGCCTGCGCGGGAATGACACAGACGCACGGATCACCAGGAAAACCCCGATGGCCGAATCCTCCTTGATGCTGTTCACCGGCAACGCCAACCCGCAACTGGCGCAGGAGATCGCCAACTATATGCGGATCTCCCTGGGCAAGGTCATGGTCGGCCGTTTCTCCGACGGCGAGGTGCAGATCGAGATCCTCGAAAACGTACGCGGCAAGGATGTCTTCGTGGTGCAACCGACCTGCGCGCCGACCAACGACAACTTCATGGAACTGGTGATGATGCTGGACGCGTTCAAGCGTGCCTCGGCCGGCCGCATCACCGCCGTGATTCCCTATTTCGGTTATGCCCGCCAGGACCGTCGCCCGCGCTCCACCCGCGTGCCGATCAGCGCCAAGGTGGTGGCCGACATGATCGGCGAGTGCGGCGCCGACCGCGTGCTCACCGTGGACCTGCACGCCGACCAGATTCAGGGTTTTTTCGATATCCCCGTCGACAACGTCTACGCCAGCCCGGTGCTGCTCGGCGACATCTGGCGCCAGAAGTACGACAACCTCATCGTGGTGTCGCCCGACGTCGGCGGCGTGGTGCGCGCCCGCGCCGTGGCCAAGCGCCTGGACGACGCCGACCTGGCCATCATCGACAAGCGCCGCCCGCGGCCCAACGAGGCCAAGGTGATGAACATCATCGGCGACGTCCGCGGCAAGACCTGCGTGCTGGTCGACGATCTGGTCGACACCGCCGGCACGCTCGGCCAGGCCGCCGGCGCGCTCAAGGATGCCGGCGCGATCAAGGTCGTGGCCTATGTCACCCACCCGGTGCTGTCGGGTCCGGCGGTGACCAACATCCTCAACTCGCGACTGGATGAGCTGGTGGTCACCGACACCATTCCGCTGTCGCCCGCGGCAGACGCCTGCCCCAAGATCCGCCAGTTGTCGATCGGGGGGTTGATGGCGGAGACGATTCGCCGCGTCAGCGCCGAAGAATCGGTGTCCTCGCTGTACGTCGATTGAGCTCCCGGGACCCGGCAGCAGGCGGCGAATCTCGTCGCTCGCAGAGCCGCCGATCCCGCCTGCGGCGGGAGCCCTCGACGGGACGCTCGCACCGGTTCCGCCGCGTCGGCGCCGAGGCAATCCTCTCTTTGGCGGTGCCTCCCGCTCTGAAAACCGTCGCGCTTCCCGTTCGGGCAGACGCTCAGACCGTCAGTCCACGTTGCAGGTGGGCCATGGCCTGCTCGGGTGTATCGACGTAGACGAACAGGTCCAGATCCTGGCGCTTGATCAGGCCGCGCCGTGCCAGTGCCTCGAAATTGAGCACTTCGGTCCAGAACTCGCGGTCGTAGAGCAGAATGGTCATCGGGGATGACTTGCCGGTCTGGGTCAGCGTGAGCAACTCGAACAGCTCGTCCAGGGTGCCGAAACCGCCGGGGAAGATCACTGCCGCGTGCGCCAGGTTCAGAAACCAGAACTTGCGCATGAAGAAATAATGGAACACCACCGCACGTTCGGGCAGCACGTACGGGTTGGCCTGTTCCTCGTGCGGCAGCGAGATGTTGAGTCCGAGATTGAGCGCCGGATCCACCCGTGCCGCACCCTGGTGGGCCGCCTGCATGATTCCGGGACCGCCGCCGGTGACGATGTGGTAGCGCTCGTCGGGGACATGGCGCTCGCAGGTCCAGCGTGCGATGAGTTCGGCGAGATCGGCGGCGTCCCGGTAGGACGGTGATTCCGGCGGCAGGCGTGCCGAACCGAACAGGATCACGCCGCGCTGGATGCGCAGGTTGCGCAGACGGCGTTCGGTGTCCAGGTATTCGCACAGGATGCGCACCGTGCGCGCCTCGGCGCTCTTCAGGAACTCCGGGTTGAGGTATGACTTGGGGACGTTCATCGCCTGTGATTTCTGAAACGTTGCCCTGCAACGGGCAGTCAGTCTGACGAAGCTGTCGCGATGCTGCTCAGGCGTCCCAGACCACCGGCGACTTCTCCGCCACCCAGCGGTCCACGCGCGCTTCGTAGTGCCGTTCCACCACGTTGCGCTTGACCTTCAGCGTGGGGGTGACAAACCCGGTCTCGACGGTCCAGGCATCGCCGCTGACGGCGATGAAATCCAGGCGTTCATGCGGGTCGAGTTGCTGGTTGACCGCGGCCAGGTGGGCCTGCAGCGAAGCCATGACCTGTTCACGCTGCGCGGCGTCCGCCGTGGCCGCGAGCACGTCCGGCGGCAGGATCGCGACCGCAAAGGGCTGGCCGAGGTTGGCGCCCATCACGCAGCAGGCCTCGATCCTGGGGTTGGCCGCAAGCCGGTTCTCGATCGGTGCCGGCGCCACGTACTTGCCCTTGGAGGTCTTGAACAGCTCCTTGACCCGACCGGTGATGCGCAGCCTGCCCCGGGCGTCGACTTCCCCACGGTCGCCGGTGCGCAGCCAGCCGTCCTCGGTCATCGCCTCACGGGTCTTTTCCGGTTCCAGGTAATAACCCTGCATCAGCGCGCCGCTGCGCATCTGCACCTCGCCGTCCGGTGCCAGGCGGCATTCCACGCCCGCGTACGGCAGCCCGACATAACCGGCCTTGGGATCACCCGGCACGGTGGAATGGGAAACACCGCAGTTTTCGGTCATGCCGTAGACCTCGATGATCTCCAGGCCCAGACGGGCATACCAGTTGAGCAAATCCGGCGGCATCGGTGCCGCGCCGCCGGCCGCGAGCCGGCACTGGTCCAGCCCCAGACCGGACAGGATCTTGCGCTTGACGATGCGGTTGAGCAGCGGAATGCGCAGCAGGCGCTCCAGCTTGTCGCTCGGCATCCTGGCGTGGACCCCCTGCTGGAACTTGACCCACAGGCGCGGCACGGAGAAGAACATGGTGGGCCGCGCGCGCTGCAGGTCGGCGGCGAAGGTCTGCAGCGACTCGGCAAAGAAGATGCGTGCGCCGACCGTCATCGACAACACTTCCACCGCGTTGCGCTCGGCGATGTGCGACAGCGGCAGGTAGGACAGCATGCGCGCACCGGGGCCGATGCCGAAGCGCTCGTTGGCACTGACCGTGGCACTGGCGAAGTTGCCGAAGGCGTGCATCACGCCCTTGGGCATGCCGGTGGTGCCCGAGGTGTAGATGATGGTGGCCAGATCGTCGGCCCGGCGCAGTGGGTCGCCGGGCAGCGGCGGCGTTCGCGCCACGATGTCGTCCCAGGCCGGACACGCCTCGTCGGGCGCAAGCGGCAGGCTGATGCGCTCGATGTCACCCGACAGGCCGGGGCGCATGGAAGTCCAGTCGTCGAGTTTGCCGATGAACACCGCGCGCGCCTGACTGTGCTCCAGGATCTGGCGCACGCTATCGGCCGTCAGCGTCGGGTACAGCGGCACCGAGACATGGCCGGATATCCAGATTGCGAGATCGGCAATGATCCAGTGCGCGCTGTTCTTGCCGATGATGGCCACCCGCGAGCCCGGCTCCCAACCGAATCCCTGCAGGTGTGCGGCCATGCGCCGGGCCTGCGCGCCGACCTGTTTCCAGCTCAGTTCGGTCACCCGCCCTTCGCCCATCGGCTGGCTCAGGTAGACCTGATCCGGCATGGCGCGCTCCTGACGGTAGAAACACTGCAACGGCAGGTCTTGCTCTGCAACCTTCATGTCGGCTCGCGGGCCTGGGCCAGATGGCATGCTAGCGCCCCCCCGGCCAGGCGTCAGCCCGCCCCAAGCTCAAGGTGATTCCGATGCCCGATGCAAGCCCCTTTCTGGACAGCGATCACGAAGCCTTCCGGAGTCAGGCCAGACGTTTCGTGGAAAAGGAGATCTCGCCTCATGTCGAAGCCTGGGAGACCGCCGGCGAACTGCCGCGAGACCTGCACCGCAAGGCCTCCGAGGCCGGTCTGCTGCAGATCGGTTTCCCCGCGCATTGCGGCGGCATCGAGGTGCCGGATCTGTTCTACACCAACCTGATGGTCGAGGAACTGGCGCGCGCCGGCAGCGGCGGCGTGATCGCGGGGCTGGTGAGCCATCGCATCGCCACGCCCCCCATCTGTCACGTTGGAAGCCCGGCACAGCAGGCACACTTCGCGCGGCCGGTGCTGGAAGGTCGGTGCATTGCCGCGCTGGCCATCACCGAACCCAGCGGCGGCTCGGACGTCGCCAACCTTCGCACCCGCGCGGTGCGCCAAGGCGATCATTTTGTGGTCAACGGCAGCAAGACCTTTATCACTTCGGGCATGCGCGCAGACTTTCTGACCGTGGCGGTGCGCACCGGCGGCCCCGGCATGGGCGGCGTCTCGCTGCTGGTGATCAAAGGCGACACGCAGGGGCTGACCCGCACCCCGCTGGACAAGATGGGCTGGCGTGCCTCCGACACCGCAACGCTCTACTTCGAGGACTGCCGGGTGCCGGCGGACAACCTGATCGGCCGCGAAAACCAGGGCTTCATGGCCATCATGCTCAATTTCAACCAGGAGCGGGTCATGATCGCGGCGCAAGCCTACGCCTTCGCCAAGGTGGCCTACGAAGATGCACTGGCCTATGCCCGCGAACGGGAGACATTCGGCAAGCCGCTGATCCGAAATCAGGTGATTCGCCACAAGCTGGTGGACATGCGGATGCGTCTGGACGCGGTCAAGGCCAATCTGGACATCGTCACCTGGCGGGTGTCCAAAGGGCAGATGCCGGTGGCCGAGATGTGCATGCTCAAGAACCTGGCCTGCACCAGCCTGGAGTGGATCGCCAACGAGGCGATGCAGGTGCTCGGCGGTGCCGGATATCTGCGTGGCGCGCGGGTGGAGCGGATCTACCGCGAAACCAAGGTACTGACCATCGGCGGTGGCTCCCTCGAAGTCATGAAAGACCTCGCCGCAAGACAGCTCGGATTCTGAGCACGGTCGGCGCCGACTCCCGCACCCGCGCTCGCTGCGCTCACGTCACCGTGTCGTCGGCGCACCGCGAAACCAAGGTACTGACCATCGGCGGTGGCTCCCTCGAAGTCATGAAAGACCTCGCCGCAAGACAGCTCGGATTCTGATCCATTACCACTTCAAGAGAGCCCTTGCAATTTCAAGTGATTTCAGTAAATTGCAAACCCTAGTTAAAGTCCTGGGCCAGGACCGTCGGAACCAGGCTTCGGCTACACTCGTGTCACTTGATCCAAATCACGAAAACGCGGCACTCAGGGGGCAGTATGGCAATCGGTAATCACGTCCGGGGCGGGCTGGCAAAGGGCCTCGTAGCTGCAGGAATGTTGAGCATCTCCGGTCTGGCGGCAGGTCAGGCGCAGCCGGGCTGGTATTTCGGCCTGGAAGGTTTCTACTCCGACGTCGAGGATCTGGACGGCAGCCTGACGGTGGTCACGCCCGACACCGGCACTCCCAACACCTGCGTTCTGCCGATCAATCTTCTGGGCCTGAACCTCGAAGCCCTCGGCCTGTGCGTGCTCGGCTCCAACGAGGTCACCGCACCGGGTTCGGCGACCACGTTCGGGTCGAGCATCGTCATGGACGATGGCGTCGGTGGCGGCGGGTCGCTGGGGTACATGTTCGACGGCGGTCTGCGCCCGGAATTGAACTTCCGCTACGCGGAAAACGACATCAAGTCGTTCTTCACCAGCGGACTGAGCACCACCGCCGGCAACGCCAAACTGCGCTCGATGCGCCTGATGGCCAACGTCTGGTACGACCTCGATTTCGGCAATCTGGCGCCTTACTTCGGTGGCGGCGTTGGCATCCAGAATACCGAGCTGTCCAGCTCCGGGACCGATGCCGACGACAACACGGTGGCGTTCCAGGCCGGCGGCGGCATCGCCTACTGGTTCAGCAATTTCACCTCCCTGTCACTGGACTATCGCTACGTCACCGCCGAGGAACCGTCCTTCTCGGTCACCGACGAAATCACCGGCGTGCGGACCGACCGCGACGGCGAATACAAGGCGCACAACATCGGTGCAAGTTTCCGCTACGCCTTCGGCGGCCAGTTCTCCGACAGCGACGGCGATGGCGTGATCGACCGCAAGGACAAGTGCCCCGGCACCCCTGAAGGCGTGCAGGTGTATTCCGACGGCTGCCCGATCGACCTCGACCAGGACGGCGTGCCGGATTACCTGGACAAGTGCCCCAACACCCCGCCCGGAACCCCGGTGGACGCCAACGGCTGTCCGTTCGATTCCGACGGTGACGGCGTGCCTGATCACCTC
>JAJFJX010000429.1 GCA_021773655.1 Panacagrimonas sp. | reverse complement strand
TGATGGTGACGATGGCCAGGGCGCGCAATGCCGCCCTGCACGATTTCAAAAGGGAGCGGCAGATTCGCAGCAGATTCGCGGGACTGTTCACGGGACATCGGGCGCTCTGCCAGCCTCTCGCCCGACCGCGAATCAACCGCGAGTAGCATGACGCGTGGACGTTCTGATCCTGTTCGGCCTGATCCTGCTCAACGGCGTGCTGGCGATGTCCGAGATCGCGCTGGTGGCGGCGCGGCGCCCGCGCCTGCTGGCGCGCGCCGCGCGTGGCCAGGCCGGTGCCCGCGCGGCCCTGCGACTGGCGCAGGACCCCAATCGTTTTCTGTCGACCGTGCAGATCGGCATCACCTCGATCGGGCTGCTCAACGGCATCGTCGGCCAGTCGGTGTTCGCCGCTCCGCTGGCGGCGGTCATGGAGCATGGAGGACTGAGTGCCAGAAGCGCCTCGGCATTGGCGACGGCGCTGGTGGTAATCGTGGTCACCTACGTGTCGATCGTGATCGGCGAACTGGTGCCCAAGCGCTGGGCGCAGATTCATGCCGAATCGATCTCCTGCCTGGTGGCCAGACCCATGCGCGGGCTATCCATTCTCACCACGCCGTTTGTCTGGCTGCTGTCGGTGTCCACCGAGATCCTGCTGCGTGTGTTGCGCATCGACGCGCAGAGCCGGAGCGGCGTGACCGAAGAGGAGATCCAGACCGTGCTCAGCGAGGGTTCGATGTCGGGCGCCATCGACGGGCAGGAACACGCGTTGATGCGCAACGCCCTGCGTCTGGACGACCGGCCGTTGCACTCGTTCATGACGCCGCGCGCCGATGTGCGATTTGTCGACCTGCGCAATCCGGTCAAACAGATCCTGGCGCAGGTGATCGAATCACCGCACGCACGCCTCCCGGTCTGCCGGGGGGATCTTTCGCGCCTGGTTGGCGTGATCGAGGTCCGCGAGGTGCTGGCTCAGATCGCGGCCGGTCAGGAACCCGACCTGAGCGGCAGCCTGGACAACTGCGCCTTCCTGCTCGAATCCCTGACCGGACTGGAACTGATGCGGCAGTTTCGCGATCAGCATCTGCGGCTGGTGTTCGTGGTCGACGAGTACGGCGAGGTCGAAGGACTGGTGACCCCGGATGATCTCCTGCATGCCCTGACCGGCGGGCTCTACCCTTCGGATCCAGGGGAGGTCGAAGCCACCCGCGACGACGACGGCACCTGGCAGCTGGCCGGCACGCTGGACGCCGGCACGGTGGCCGAATGCCTGGCGCTGGCCGAACTGCCGCGCGGCGATGATCGCGACTACCAGACCCTGGCCGGCATGCTGATGACCCTGCTCGACCACGTGCCAGAACCCGGCGACACGGTGAACTGGGCCGGCTGGCGCTTCGAGATCCAGGGCATGCAGGGCCAGCGCATCGTGCGGGTGCGCGCGCTGCAGGCGGCAGATGCCTCAGCGGACACCGGGACTGAAGTGAAGGAGTGATGTCGTCGCGCGCGGGTGTCAGGGCGGTTTGCAACCCGGTGTCCGGAGGCTTCAGCCCAGCGTGATGCTCACACGCATCTGGTTCGACTGCGGGTCCCGTCGTGCCCGGGGTACGGCTTCAGCGATTTGCTGCCAGTCGTAGTCGAGCCGGCCGGTATACCGCTGAACGCCGCAGTAGACGATCACCTTGCGATTGGCAACGCGGCACATCTGGATCAGGACGTCGGTCTGCTGCCGGCGATTGAGGTAACAGAAGAAATAGGTGGACACCACGTAATCCCATCCGCCCTGGCGATATACCGAAAAGGCGGTGCCAGACAACAACGCAATGTGATCTGTGCACGGGTACGAAGCTGTCTCGCGGTTCCTGCACCCAGGGTCGTGGACGAGTCGATCGCGCGAGGTTCGCGGCTTTGATCGAATCAGGCGCGATCCCGCGCCGAGGCCGCGTGCGCGTGCAGGCCCTCGGCGTCGGCGATGCGCCCGGCGATATCTGCCAGCACCTTGGCGCCCTCCGGGGTGCACTCGATCAGGCTGGTGCGCTTCTGGAATTCGTAGACGCCCAGCGGGTTTGAGAATCGCGCCGCGCGCGAGGTCGGCAGCACGTGATTGGGCCCGGCGCAGTAATCGCCGAACGCCTCGGGTGCGTGGCGGCCGAGGAAGATTGCGCCGGCGTGGCGGATCTGTTGCATCAGCGCGCGTGGCTCGGCCACCGATAGTTCCAGGTGTTCGGGGGCGATACGGTTGGCGATCTGGGCGGCCTCTTCCAGCGAGCGGGTCAGGATCAGCGCACCGCGTCGCGACAGCGCGGCGCGGATGATCCCGGCGCGCGGCAGTTCGTCGATGCGTGCGTCCATGGCCTCGACCACCCGCTGCAGCAGGCCGGCATCGGGGCTGATGAGGATGGACTGCGCGTCCTCGTCATGCTCAGCCTGGCTGAACAGGTCCATGGCCAGCCAGCGCGGATCGCTGTCTGCATCGGAAACCACCACGATCTCCGAGGGTCCGGCGATGGAGTCGATGCCGACCCGTCCGAACACCTGGCGTTTGGCCGCCGCCACCCAGGCGTTGCCGGGACCGACGATCTTGTCCACCGCCGGGACCCGTTCGGTGCCCCAGGCCAGCGCCGCGATCGCCTGCGCGCCGCCAATCCGGAATACCCGGTCGACGCCGGCCAGGTGGGCCGCGCCCAGGACCGCAGCGTTGGTCTGGCCCTGCGGTGTGGGCACCATCATCACCAGCTCCTGCACGCCGGCAACCTTGGCGGGAATGGCATTCATCAGCACCGACGACGGGTAGGCGGCCTTGCCGCCGGGCACGTACAGACCCACGCGATCAAGCGGCGTGATCCGCTGACCCAGCCGGTTGCCGTAGGCATCTGCATGCTCCCAGTCCGTCAGGCGCTGGCGTTCTGCATAGGCGTGGATGCGCGCATAGGCCAGTTCCAGTGCCCGACGCAGGTCCATCGGCAGACTGACCCAGGCGGCTTCGAGCGTGGCGCGCGGCAGTTCCAGATCCGCCGCAGACGTCCAGCCGGAATGGTCGAAGCGATTGGTGTAATCGAGCAGGGCCGCATCACCGCGGGTGCGCACCTCGGTGATGATTCCGGCCACCGCACGGGTCAGCACCTCATCCTGTTCCGGGGCGCGATCAAGCAGACTTTCGAGTCGGTCGTCGAAGTCGGGGGCGCTGGTTTCGAGTCGGGCAATGTCCATTGTTTCAAGCCCTCAGGCTGCCGATACGCGCCAGCAGGTCGCCCAGTGCCGCGTGCTTCATCTTCATGGAAGCCTTGTTCACCACCACCCGGGAACTGATCCGGGTGATGATCCCGGTCTCGATCAGGCCGTTGGCGCGCAGGGTGTTGCCGGTGTCGACCAGATCCACGATCACATCGGCCAAGCCCACTAGCGGCGCCAGTTCCATGGAACCGTAGAGCTTGATGATCTCGACCTGTTCGCCACGCTGCGCAAAGTAGTGCCGGGTGATTTCCGGGTACTTGGTGGCTACGCGCACCCGTCGCCCCCCGGGCCAGCCCCCGGGGTCGGCGTACGGCGACCCCTTGACCGCGGCGATCGACAGCCTGCAGCAGGCGATGTCCAGGTCCAGCGGTTCGTACAGGGCCGAGCCGCCGTGTTCCATCAGCACGTCCTTGCCGACGATGCCCAGATCCGCCGCGCCGTGCTCCACATAGGTCGGCACATCGGCCGGGCGAATGATGACCAGGTGGACATTCGGGTCCTGCGAAGGCACGCGCAGCAGGCGGTCGATATCGCCGGCGGGCCCCATGCCCAGCCGCTCCAGCAAAGGAAGACTGTCTTCCAGGATGCGACCCTTGGACAGGGCGAGGGTGATCAGGCTCATGGGCAATGGCGGGAGGGCAGGCGACCGGATGTAGGGCCTAAGAAAAAGTCTCTCACCCCGACCAGCCCCTGACCCTGTTAGGGTCGGGAGAACAGCGCGCGGTGATCGTCCTGGGTTTCCGACACAGCCACCGGCCGGAAAACTGCGGCTACTTTAGCAAGCCGTCCGAACAGCGCAGCCGAATTCCGGCGAATTCCGGACCGCTCCTGCATTCGGTCCGGACGGTGGGTCGGTGCCAGGCTGTGATCCGGGCCTACAATCACAATCAGGAGTACGAAAACCGGCGCATCGAGGACCGGCGCATCCTTCTGTCGATTTTGTTGCGCTGATGGGACATCGGGGAGCGTCCGGATGCCGGCCGGGCCGCGTCGGCGACCTGCACGCCCGCTTTTGGCGGCTCACAACCCGAAGCCCGCCCGCCTTGCGAGGGAGTACTTTGTTGTGCCGACCCGAGGCCGCGCCTTGCCGGATACATGAATCCGCCCGTGAATCATGTCCCTGAAGATTGCAGCACTACACTAATGGAGGAGAGATGAGGTCGGAAAAGGGAATCATGGTCTTGCGAGATGCAAAGCACTTATGGACGCAGCGCGGCGGAGTCGAGCGGTGGCTTCTGCTGACGCTGATCGCCCTGGTGGTGCTTTCCGGCGCCGGTTATCTGGGTTGGCGGGCGGCGTTCCCGCCGGACACCGCACAACAGACGGCCAGGGGCGACGACAAGATCGAATCACCGTGCCCGGAATCCGCCCCGGTGGCCTGGCGCGCCGCACAGACGGTCGACGGCGTCGAGATCGAAGCCGACCCGTCCTGCCTGCCGGACGATCCACAACTGGTCGCCGCTGTGGTGCGCGGGACCAACAAGGCCGTGGGGCCTCTGATGGCGACGCGGCTGGCGCGCGACGCGGTGGTCAAGGGCCGTGATCTGGATGGCGATGGCGATCCGGACGAGATCGAGATCAAGCTCGAGGTCAGCGAACTCAACGGTTTTTCGCCGGACATTCCGGTGCCTTCTCTGCACTATCCGATCGCGCCCGGCATCACACCGGGGTTATGGGTGTTCAGCCCCAAGACGCGCGGCATGTCCACGAGCAACTTCCTGAGCAACGAGCCGCACGCTGTGCTGCGACTGCCATCCCCGGTGATCCGGGTGGAGCAGGGAGACCGCATCAAGCTCACGCTGGAGAACAGTCACTACTTTCCGCACACCATCCACCTGCATGGCGTGGACCATCCCTTCCTGCTCGAAGATGGTCAGGGCAATGACGGGGTGCCGATGATCAGCGAGATGCCGGTGCTCCCCGGCGGCAAACGAACCTACCGTTTCGCACCACGCCAGCCCGGCACATTCTTCTACCACTGCCATGTGCAGCCGCAGGCCCACGTGCTGATGGGTTTGTCCGGCATGCTCGTCGTCGAGGAGAACCGGCCGAACAACTGGCTGCAGACCCTCAACATCGGCGCCGGTCGCGTCCGCCACCGCTCGGTCGCCTCGCGGGAGAAATATGATCGCGAATATGACTTGCACTACCAGGAAATGGATCGCGAGATGCACAACCTGATCCAGAAATCCAACGATGTACGCAGGATCGAGCGGGAAATGAACCGCGAATACAAGATTGCCGAGCGCACCGCGGAATATTACCTGGTCAACGGCCGCTCCTTTCCGTACACGCTGCGCGACTCACTGTTGATCGTCAAACCCGACGAACTCATCAAACTGCGAGTCATCAACTCCGGCTCGGAGTCGAATTTCCTGCATGCGCACGGGCACAAGCAGGTCGTCACCCACTATGACGGCGTGCCGCTGGCGCAGCCGATCATGCGTGACGTCGTCGAAATCGGAGCGGCGCAGCGGGTCGATCTGGAACTGCGGACCGTCAACGATGGTCTGCACAGCTATGGCGAAGGCATCTGGTTCATGCACGATCACCATGAGCCTGGCGTGACGACCGATGGCATCAATCCGGGAGGAGACATCACGATGATCGTCTACGAGTCCTTTCTGGGGGGCGACGGTATGCCGCGGACGGCCCACGAACTGTCGATGTTTTTCGATCCGGCCTTTTACCGTGGCGAAGTGTCCGTATGGGCTGATCTGATGCCGGAGCTCTACGGGAACGATGACCAGAAACCGAAGCACACGGAGCAATGATCACCACCGATGAATCCCACCGACCGAGGAGTCTTTCGATGGACAAGATGATGGACAAGACCAAGTGTCTCCCACTGAGCCGCTGGGTGCGGCATGCGGGCCGGGGACTGATCCTTGCCTCTCCCATGTACTGCGGGGCGGTACTGGCCGCAGAGACCCCGCCTGCTGCAAAGGATTCACACGCCGGGCATCATCAACACGGGCAGAGAGCGGCCACTTCTTCCGGCAGCGGGGTGGCGGCCCCCGAGGGAATGATGATCGAAATCGTCGAGCCGGCCACCGAGGGGCCGGTCGAAGCGGGCAGCACCCTGCCGGTCCGGATTCGGGCAGAGGGCATGAGCGCGTCGGGCGACCACTGGCACATCTACCTGAACGGCGAGCTCCAGGCCATGGTGGGCGCCGGGAAAACGGAGTACGAGCTCGCGGTTCCCGAGGACCTGGAGCCCGGCGAGCACGAAATCAAGGTGACGATTTCAAACGCAAGCCACCAGGAATACGACCTGGCGGCAGTGCGTACGATCCAGGTCCAGGCCCCGGTGCCATCGACCACCAGCGCGCCGGATTCCTGAAGCGATGCTGCCCACCATTCAGCACCACCATCATTGTCATCATCTCCCAGCCCGTCGGGCGCGCGCGCTCCCGATGTTGCTGTTTGCGTGGGTGTGCCCGGTGCTGGGGGCCGGAATGAGTCACGAAGGCCCGGGTCATCGCATGACCTGGGATGCTCGCGGCATGGTCATGGGCGAGAACCAGGGGGATACCTTGCCTGGCGACTGCGCCGAGATCAGCGAAGACGTGAGTTTCGAAGTGCGCGTGGGGCACAAGTACGCACCCGAAGGGCTGATCTTTGGTTACAGCGACTATGAGTGGCGCGTCCCGCCCTGTAGCCGCGTTAGCGTCACGCTGGTCAACGAGGACGAGGTCCGGCACATGTGGATGCTGCATGGCCTGCCGTCCTATCTGTACGCCCAGGGCATGTTTCATCTGGAAGTGGAAGGGGGACACAAGATGACAGGAACCTTCATCGTTCCGGGCGACGACCAGACATTCTTCGTCCACTGCGACGTTTCCCAGCATACCGAGAAGGGCCTCAAGGGCCAGCTCAAGGTAGGCAAAGGCAGCGGTGACCTGCCCGGTATTCCGGGAATCACCGCACCGCGCTACCCGGGCACCGCCGACTGAATCACAAGAATGGATCTGCGCAAGGTGCGCAGAAGCGGTGCCTGGCGACAGCAGGCAGCGCCTCCGCCGGAGCGGGAATGGTCATGAGTTCTGCGCTCTCTTGAAAGCATCCATGTAGCACTGCTGCGCATACGCAATTTCAGCATCGTCCAAATCAGCAAACTCACCGCTACGCTTGTTCTTGCTGAGCTGCCCGCCGTTCTGGTGAATCATCGCCAACAACAAATTGAGGCGACGATCTTCAATATCGACGATCTCACGCAGGCGCCTGCGCGCCCTCCATGCGGTCCAGATGCGCCAGCTCCTGCACCAGCGCCACCTCGGCGCACTCCCGCGCGGCGTCCATCAGGAACACTGCCTGCGCGGTGAGATCAGGGTGACGGTGGCGCGGTTCGAACACCCCCGGATTTTCCGGCCCCAGGTGCTTGCTCTCGGGTCGAAGTGGTATTCCGCCAAGCGCAGCACGGGCTCCGAATGTCCTTCCAGCGCGGCCATGTAATCGACCAGGCGCTTCAGGATCACCGCCGAGACCGGGAAGATGAATCCCGGGGGCGTAAACGCCTCACGCACGAGCATGTCGTGGATGAGGTAGCGCAAGATGCGCCCGTTGCCGTCTACGAAAGGATGGATGTACACAAAGCCGAAGGACGCCACGGCCGCGCGCACCGCCGGATGCTGCCCCTCGGTGCGGGCCACGGTCGTGGCCAGTGCGTCCAGAAGCTGCATTGCCAGTTCCGGCGACGAGCAGCTCCACTGCAGACAAAGCTCCCGTATCCGGTCTCGCGACAGGCCATTCGTGACTCCTTCCGTCATTCACGCCAATGAATTCAACGAAAGGATAGCGAGTGGCCTGTCGCCTTATCGGCTCAAGCCAAATTACAGAAGGGATGATGCACTAACAAGTACGACACCGAGCGATTTGAAAAGCTGTTTGAGCTCACTACTGTCCGGTTAACTCGTGAACAAATTCAACTGGTTGGGAGGATCTCACTCTGATTCTCCCTCGAAAGCCTGTTGTAGCGGCATTTTCTCGAACAGCGTGAGCGAGAAAATCTGTAGCAGCGTGTACAGCGAGACGTCCAGGTTGAGCCGCTTGCGGACGATGGCGACGAGCACGTAGACGCTGACCGCGATCCAGACCTGGGTTTTCACCGCATTGGCCGAGTTTCCATAGAACCGCTTGATCCGAAGATGCTGCTTGATCCACTTGAAGTTCAGCTCGACTTGCCAGCGGCTCTTGTAGTGCGCGCCGATGGCGAGCGCCGGCAGCTGCGTCGGATTGGTGAGAAAGATGAGGGTCTTGCGGGTCTCCGGATCTTTGAAGCGGATGCGGCGCAGGTGTCCCGGATAGTCCTTCTGGCTGTAGAACCCATTCAGAGCGATGGTCTGGTCGCACAGGACGCCGGTCGAGCGGTCGGTGGGCGCCGAGTACAGACGCCGCGCGTCGAGGTTGCGCTTGGCGCGCGTGACGAAGAAAGCTCCCGCTTGATGCAGGGCGTACAGGCGCTCGAAGTCGACATAGCCGCG
>JAJFJX010000428.1 GCA_021773655.1 Panacagrimonas sp. | reverse complement strand
GGCAAAGGCGACCTTGCTGACACCCAGCGAAGATCGCACCACGTCTGGGGTGCCGAAAATCGTGTCGATATCCTTATAGGTAAAGCCGATGCCGGCCGACACGAAGACGCCGATCCCGAAGTACAGCGAACTCCCTGGCTGGTGCGTGGCCCAGCCGCCGCCGAAGATCAGGCCGACAGGATTGGAGATCCCGTCGTCGTTGCCCAGCGAATCACGATGCGAAACGTCGTTTACCGCATACGGAGTCGCATAGATGTCAAAGGCGCGTCGACCGGTCTGCGTGAGCCCCGCAGGATTGGTGCCGGGTGCCGTGGTGTCGCGCGCCAGGGCAATGTCCGCCCCGCCCATGACCGAGGACTCCGCGCCATAGCCCGTGAGGTTGATTCCGTTGGAGGCGACCACCGCGGCCGGCATGATCAGCGCGATCACGGCCGCGCAACGCAACTGCCTGGTGATGCACATCGCCCTCGTATCTCCCGATTTTGTTGTCTCTGCCGTTTGTAATGGGCCGGCTCATTGGCGGCTTTTTCGCAGGAATCTGCGACGACAGCGCGACCAGCGCCTGCAAGTATTGCGCGCGCCTAACTATTGTTAGATTATATCTTCGGGGTCAGTCAAGAGAGCCTGGATCAGGAAGGCCGCCATCGGGGTCGATGCGTCGAAACCGGCCAGCTGACCGTTTCCGTTTGTTGCGACAATGCCCGGGCCCGAACGGGACCCGGGTGTATTCACAGAACGCTGCAAAATTGAGCCTGGAGGGGCCACCGAATGGAACTCGACCCAACGATTTCAGAAGCGCGAGCGCGCGAGATGCGACAGGAAGGCCATTGGAGGGATATCCCCCTGTTGCGCTACTTCGACCAGACGGTTGCCGCCAAGCCGGATCTGACCGCGATCATCGATTGCCGTGAAGGCGCGCCGACGCACAAGCTCAGCTATCGCGAACTGGACCGGCTCAGCCGCCGGGTGGCCGCCAACCTCTGGGCCATGGGCGTGCGCCGCGGTGATGTCGTCGCGTTCCAGTTGCCCAACTGGTGGGAATTCGTCGCGCTGCACATGGGTTGCCTGCGCATCGGTGCCGCCAGCAATCCGCTGATGCCGATTTTCCGCGAGCGTGAACTCTCGTTCATGCTCGACTACGCCAAGCCCAAGGTCGTGGTGGTGCCCAAGCTGTTTCGCAAGTTCGACCACGAGGCCATGGTCAAGGCGCTGGCGTCCTCGCTGCCGGCCATGCAGCGGCTCATCGCGGTGGGTGGCAGCGGGCCTGATTCCTTCGAAGCGACCCTGCTTGCCGAGGATACCCCCGAGGCACCGGATCAAAACATGGGTCCCGACGAGGTGGTGCAACTGCTCTACACCTCCGGCACCACCGGCATGCCCAAAGCCGTGATGCACACGTCCAACACCCTGGTGGCCAACGTGCTGCCCTTCATCGAGCGCCTGTCGCTCGACGAGCGCGACGTCATCTACATGGGCTCGCCGCTGGCGCACCAGACCGGTTTTCTATACGGCATGTGGCTGCCCATCGTCACCCAGAGCACCCTGGTGCTGACCGACGTCTGGGAGAAGGACCGCGCGTGGTCCGTGATCACCGATTACAAGGTGACCTACAACATGGGTGCCACGCCGTTCCTCGCCGACCTGATGCAGTCCACCAAGGCACCGCCGGCTGAATCCGTGCCGCTGCGCTATTTCGTCTGCGGCGGCGCCCCGATTCCTCGCGCCCTGGCAGAACAGGCTGCGCAGCGCCTGGGCATCAAGGTGTTGTCGGTGTACGGCATGTCCGAGAACGGCGCCGTCACGGTCACGCCGCCCGATGCGCCACCGGAAAAAGTCTTCTCGGCCGACGGCTCGCCGCTGCCGGGCGTGCGTCTGCGCATCGTCAACGACGAGGGCACCGAGCTTCCGGCCGGCGAAGAAGGTCGTCTGCTGATCCGTTCGCCATCCAATTTCGTCGGTTACCTGCGCAAGCCCGAAGCCTACGGCACCAGCTCTGACGGCTGGTTCGAATCCGGCGACCTTGCGCGCATCGACGCCGATGGTTTCATCCGCATCACCGGCCGCAGCAAGGACATCATCATCCGCGGCGGCGAGAACGTCCCGGTGGTCGAAGTGGAGAACCTGATCTATCGGCACCCTGCCATCGTCGACGCCGCGCTGGTCGGCATGCCGCACGACCGGCTCGGCGAGACCGGTTGCTGCTTCGTGACGGTCAAGCCCGGCGAGAACTTCGATCTGGACATCCTGCGTGCGCACCTGCAGCAGGGTGGCATGACCCGCAGCTACTGGCCGGAGAAGGTGGTGGTGGTCGAAGCGATGCCGCGCACTGCCAGCGGCAAGATCCAGAAATTCCAGTTGCGCGAGACCGCCAAGCAGATTGCTGCCGAGGGGTCCCGGTCCTGATGGCCCGCCTCTTCCTCCAACACTTTCGCCTACGGTGAGGACCCGGCGATGAGCGGACCGCTGCAGGGCGTGCGAATCCTTGACCTCACGACGGTGCTGATGGGGCCGTACGCCACGCAGATCCTGGCCGACTACGGCGCCGAGGTGATCAAGGTCGAGCCGCCGGAAGGCGATGGCACGCGCGGCATCGGCCCGATGCGCTCACCCGGCATGGGCGCGATTTTCCTCAACGCCAATCGCGGAAAGCGCAGCATCGTGCTGGATCTGAAGCGGCCGGAGGCGCGCGGTGCGCTGCTCGACCTGGCCAGGCGTGCCGACGTGCTGATCTACAACGTGCGTCCGCAGGCCATGGCCCGGCTGGGCCTGTCCTACGACGAGGTGCGCGCAGTCAGCCCCCGGATCATCTATGCCGGCGTGTTCGGCTTCGGCCGCAACGGGCCTTATGCCGAGCGTCCGGCCTACGATGATCTGATCCAGGGCGCGGCCGGGCTGCCGGCACTGTCGCTGATGGCCGGCAGCCCGCAGCCGCGCTACGTTCCCACCACCATCGCCGACCGCACCGTAGGCCTGTCCGCGGTTGGGGTGATTCTCGCCGCCCTGCTGCATCGAGAGCGTGCCGGCGAGGGCCAGAGCGTGGATGTGCCGATGTTCGAGACCATGACCCAGTTCGTCATGGGCGATCACCTGGGCGGACGCAGCTTCGTGCCGCCGCAGGGCCCCGCGGGCTACCCACGCCTGCTCGCACACGAGCGCCGGCCCTATGCCACCGCCGACGGCTACCTGTGCGTGCTGATCTATTCCGACAAACAGTGGAAGAATTTCTGCGCGCTGGTCGGCAAGCCGCAGATGTACACCGCCGACCCGCGGCTGAAAAACCTGAGCACGCGCACCCAGCACATCGACGCGCTGTATGGCTTCGTCGGCGAGCAGATGCGCATGCGCAGCACTGCTGAATGGATGGACGTGCTGGAACGCGCCGATATCCCTTGCATGCCGATGCACACGCCGGACAGCATCGTCGACGACCCTCACTTGCAGGCCGTGGGCTTTTTCAAGCCGACCGAGCATCCCAGCGAAGGCACCCTGCTGTCGATGGGCGTGCCAAGCACCTGGTCGCGGACCCAGCCCACGCCCGGCCGGCCGACGCCGCACCTGGGCGAACACACGGTCGAGGTGCTGCGCGAACTGGGCTACGACGACGACGCCGTCGCGGCGCTCGTTCCTGGCATGGCCGGCCTCGTGACCGTAGCGGGGGAGTGCGAATGAAGACCATCGGCATCGGCTTCTACTACGAAGACCTGGCGCTGGGCGAGCGCTTCCGCACCATCGGCCGCACGCTCACCGAGGCCGATCTCGGCAGCTTCATCAACCTGACCTGGCTGACCGAGGAAGTGTTCGCCAACACCCATGCCCGCCAGGGCGCTGCCCTGCCCCTGCGCGTGGTGCCCGGCGCGCTGGTGCTGAGCTTTGCCGAGGGCCTGCTGACGCCGGCGATGCAGCACACGGGCCTGGCCTTCCTCAACGCCGAGGTCGATGTGCGCGCACCCACCTGCGTCGGTGACACCATTCACGTTGAGTGCGAAGTGATCGAAGCGCGCACCACCTCCAAGCCCGACCGCGGCCTGGTCCGCACGTGCAACCGCGTGGTCAACCAGCGCGGCCAGGACGTGCTGCACTACAAGCCGCTGCGCATGCTGCGGCGACGGGGCCAGAGCCAATCCCGGGAAGCCTGAACTGCGACCCCTGAGCGGCGCCCATCCATTCACCCGTTTTATTCATCCATCGACTTCACTTTCATCCAATGTCCGTAAATCAAAGGCAGGAACGTTTCCACGAGATGCGCGATGCCCTGCGCGACCTGTGCTCGCGCTACCCTGACGAGTATTTCCGCAAGATCGACGAGGAGCGCGGCTACCCGGAAGCCTTCATCAAGGCGCTGACCGAAGCGGGCTGGCTGTCGGTGATGATCCCGCAGGAATACGGCGGCTCCGGGCTGGGGCTGGCCGAGGCTTCGGTGGTCATGGAAGAGATCAACCGTTGCGGCGGCAATGCCGGCGCCTGCCACGGGCAGATGTACAACATGAGCACCCTGCTGCGTCACGGCTCCGAGACGCAGAAGAACCTGTACATGCCCAAGATCGCCAGCGGTGAATGGCGCCTGCAGTCGATGGCCGTGACCGAACCGACCACCGGCACCGACACCACCAAACTCAAGACCACGGCGGTCAAGAAGGGCGACCGCTACGTCGTCAACGGCCAGAAGGTGTGGATCTCGCGCCTGCAGCATTCAGAGCTGATGATCCTGCTTGCGCGCACCACGCCCATCGACCAGGTGAAGCGCAAGTCCGAGGGCATGTCGATCTTCATGGTCCATCTCGACCAGGCGCTGGGCAAAGGCATGGAGATGCGCCTGATTCCGAACATGGTCAACCACGAGACCAACCAGGTGTTCTTCGACAACCTGGAGATTCCCGAGGAAAACCTGATCGGTGAAGAAGGCCGCGGCTTCAAGTACATCCTCGACGGCCTCAACGCCGAGCGCACCCTGATCGCCGCCGAGTGCATCGGCGATGGCTACTGGTTCGTGGACCGCGCCACGCACTACGCCAAGGATCGCATCGTGTTCGACCGTCCCATCGGCCAGAACCAGGGCGTGCAGTTCCCGATCGCCGACGCCTTCATCGAGGTCGAGGCGGCCAACCTGATGCGATGGCGCGCCTGCGAGCTGTTCGACACGCACCAGCCCTGCGGTGCAGAGGCCAACATGGCCAAGTTCCTCGCGGCCAAAGCCTCGTTCGAAGCGGCCAACGTCTGCCTGCAGACCCACGGCGGCTTCGGTTTTGCAGCCGAGTACGACGTGGAGCGCAAGTTCCGTGAAACCCGGCTGTACCAGGTTGCGCCGATCTCCACCAATCTCATCTATTCCTACGTCGCCGAGCACGTGCTGGGTCTACCGAGGTCGTTCTGATGCTGCCGCTGGATGGCCTGCTGGTCGTTTCGCTGGAACACGCCATCGCGGCTCCGCTGGCAACGCGACACCTCGCGGATCTCGGCGCGCGTGTCATCAAGATCGAACGGCCCGAGGGCGGCGACT